>JAEYTP010000137.1 GCA_023433945.1 Bacillota bacterium
TAGATTTCTTACTGTGAATAAGACTAGTATACACATAAATTAAGTAATTGTTAACGTGAAAAAGTAGAATTTAGTCTTGCTCACCCCTTGATTTAAGCCACTGTGGAATTTACTTTTTCATTTAACCAAGTACTCATTTGCTACTTCCATGATGCACTTAGCTTTTTAGCCCAATATTTATCCTTGCTATTGAGTAAGCTATACGAGCACAGTTATTTACATCTGCTCCTATAGCTTTAAATATTCTAAGATATTCAAGCGCTTATTCTCACATAGATGCTTGATAGACTTAATTATATTATAGTAAATCCTTAATTAGCTGTTCATATGGCTTTTCTGAGAGGTATGACAATGGAACATCAAATACAGTCTTTGCACCCTTTTGGCCCTCTTTATTCATCCTGTAAGCAGCTCTTGCATATGCTAACAATACATTTGCAGTAAACTCTGGATTACTGTCAAGCTTGAGAGAAAACTCAATAATATGCTTATTGCCTTCACCAGTCATTCCACTTCTAAATACAAAGCCGCCATGAGGCATTTTTGAATGGTTCTTATCAAGCTCTTCCTGACTAATAAAATGAACAACAGTATCGTAGTCAGCAAAATAGTTTGGCATATTTTTGATGGTTTCTTCAATTTTTACTTTGTCAGCTCCATCTTCAGCAACCACAAAGCACTCCCTTAAATGCTTCTGTCTTGTTGTTAGCTCTGGATTTTCACCATTTCTGACACTCTGTACTGCCTTATCCATTGGAATAGTGTATTGTTTTGCATCCTTTACGCCCTCAACTCTTCTGATAGCATCTGAGTGCCCCTGACTTATACCTTTACCCCAAAATGTATAGTCATTACCCACTGGCAATATAGCTCCAGACATCATCCTAATCATAGAGAATAAACCTGGGTCCCAACCAACTGATATAACGCCAACCTTACCAGCTGCAATAGCTGCCTTATTAACAGCTTCAAAATATTCAGGAATCTTTGCATGAGTATCAAAGCTATCAACCATATTAAACATTGCTGCAAACTCTGGCCCCTGCTCTGGCAGGTCAGTAGCTGAACCTCCGCACAATATCATTACATCAATATCATTCTTGTAGTTCAAAGCTTCATCAATTGCAACCACCTTAGCAGTTGAAGTATTTATTTTAAGACTTTCTGGTGATCTTCTTGTGAATACAGCTACCAACTCAGTATCCTGATTTTGCTTGATAGCAGCTTCTACTCCCCTACCAATATTTCCATAACCAACTATACCTATTTTTATCTTGTTCATCTAAGTGCTCCTTTTTGTAATATATATATTGACAATTTACTAGTATACATAATTTAAGGCAAAAAATTAAGGGGTTGAAAAAATTTTCCCCCTAATTTTTAATTACTACTTATTATGTTTTTCACTAAAGTTATGGCTAGCATTTAAAATATGCTCCACCGTAAGTCGTTCTGCTGTATCAGCATCTTTGTTTGCTATCGCATCAAATATAACTCTATGCTCTTCAAGAGCTTTCTGAGGGCGCCCAGGCGTAGTAAACGAAAAATTTCTGGCACTCTGAATATAATCATGGAATGTTGTAAGCATATGCATTAAGGGCCTGCTCTTGCTTGCTCTAAATATAATCTCATGAAATCTTGTATCATACCTCATCAGATGATTCGCATCATTCTTCATAGTGTAAAATTCCTCAAATTCAAGTGCTTCCTTTAGTTCAGCTATCTCTTCATCTGTGATTTTCTCAGCTGCCCATCTTGCCGCAAGACCTTCAATCATTGTTCTAATGACGAAAATATCCTCTATGTCTTTTTCGGATATACCCTTTACAACAGCACCCTTATTGGGAATTGCCTGCACAAGACCTTCTAGCTCAAGTTGACGTAGAGCCTCTCTAATAGGGGTTCTGCTCACACCAAGCTCTTCAGAAAGTCTGGTTTCAATGAGACTTTCCCCAGGCTTGTATGTGCCGTTTAGAATCTGCTTACGGATCTGACTAAAAGCCTTTCCTCGCAGTGAATGCATAGCATTTTCATTATCATCGTATGTGAGCGTAGCCATAATATACCCTTTCGTATAGTAACTCTTTGACCAAGTCAGCCTTAGTCTAAAAGTTACGCTTCACCTAAAAGTTACCCCTGATTGCGTGTAAAGTTCAAAAGCCCTCCAGCAAGTATCATCTGAACCTGTCTGTCTGACAATGAAATATCCACTTTGAATTCATATCCCTTGGTGATGTTCTTTACTGTTATAGTATCTGCATTTTTAACCTGTTCAATTGCATTATCTATAACAAGCTCATCACCCATATCTATCTTGTCATAATCTGCTTCATTTTGGAAAGTCATAGGCAATATTCCCGAATTAATAAGATTTGCCATATGAATTCTAGCAAACGATTTTACTATAACGCCCTTAACACCCAACTGAAGAGGTGCAAGCGCAGCATGCTCTCTACTTGAACCCTGACCGTAGTTTGATCCTCCAACTATTAATCCTCCGCCATTTTCCTTTGCTCTTTGCGGGAACTGAGGATCACATGGAGTGAGGCAGAACTCAGCAAGGTAAGGAACATTTGATCTAAAAGGAAGCAGCTTAGCTGTTGATGGCATTATATGGTCTGTTGTAATATTGTCACCAACCTTGATAAGTACCTTTCCAGCTACATTATCAGTTAGTGCCTTATTTACTGGGAATGGCTTGATATTTGGACCCCTAACAACCTCAACATCAGCCCCCTCTGGTGCTGGTGCAATAACCATGTTATCATTTATCACAAATTGCTTTGGCATATCTATCACAGGAGGCTGTCCTAATTCTCTAGGATCTGTTAATACACCTGTGATTGCACTTGCCGCAGCAACTTCCGGACTAACTAAGTAAACATTTGCTGATGTAGTTCCGCTTCTGCCCTCAAAATTTCTATTGAAGGTTCTCAAGGAAATCGCATCAGTACAAGGAGCCTGACCCATACCAATACATGGTCCGCAAGCTGACTCAAGTATTCTTGCACCAGCAGCAACCATATCAGCTAATGCTCCATTTTCAGCAAGCATAGTCAAAACCTGCTTTGAACCTGGAGAAATAACAAGGCTCACATCTGGGCTCACAGTCTTTCCCTTTAACATAGCAGCAACCTTCATCATATCCATATAGGAAGAGTTAGTACAACTTCCTATTGCAACCTGATCCACCTTAATTCTGCCTATTGAAGAAATCTTTTCAACATTATCTGGGCTGTGTGGCTTAGCAGCTAATGGTTCAATTGTTGAAAGGTCTATTATGATATGCTCATCATAAGTAGCATCAGCATCAGGTAGAAGTTCAACCCAATCCTGCTCTCTTCCCTGTGCCTTTAAGAATTCCAATGTAACTTCATCACTTGGGAATATTGAAGTAGTTGCTCCTAATTCAGCTCCCATATTTGTAATAGTCGCTCTTTCAGGAACTGTTAAGGTCTTTATGCCTTCGCCAGCATATTCTATAACCTTGCCAACTCCACCTTTAACGGTCATTATTCTCAGGACTTCAAGTATAATATCCTTTGCGGTTGACCATGCGTTGAGTTTTCCTTTCAACTCCACCTTGCAAACCTTTGGCATTGTAAGATAGTATGGTCCGCCACCCATTGCAACTGCAACATCCAGTCCGCCTGCACCAATAGCAAGCATACCAATACCACCGCCTGTAGGAGTATGGCTGTCAGAACCAAGAAGCGTCATTCCAGGAATTCCAAATCTCTCTAATTGAACTTGGTGGCAGATACCGTTACCTGGCTTTGAGAAATAAACTCCATGCTTAGAAGCTACTGTCTGAATGTACTTGTGATCATCAGCATTTTCAAAGCCTGCTTGAAGAGTATTGTGGTCAACGTATGCAACAGACTTTTTTGTTTTTACACGTGGAATACCTATTGCTTCAAACTGTAAGTATGCCATTGTGCCAGTTGAATCCTGAGTAAGCGTTTGATCTATCCTAATGGAGATTTCACTTCCAGTAATCATTTCACCGCTAACAATGTGTTCTTTTATTATTTTTTGTGCTAAATTCATTCCCATTTCTATAATTACCCCCTAATACCATAATTTATTACCGTCAAATATTTTATCATATCACTTATTTAACAGTCAAAATACTTGGCGCAATTTCTTTTATAGCAGCCAGCATTTCGTCATCACTTATAGAAGTTGTCCTGCCGGTTGAATACTGTGCATCAATCCAGACTTTTATCTCAGCAACTCTCTCATCCTTCTTATCTATAAGTTCATTCTGCGGTAGTCTGAAATAATTATTTATCCATAGCGCAATACCTGCAAGGCCGGATGTCTGTGTAATAGCTACTCCAATCGGTCTGTTTAGAATTTTTGCAGTATTAAAGATATTGTAGATTTCTTCATCCTTTAACAGTCCGTCTGCATGTATACCCGCCTGAGTAACATTAAAATGTCTTCCTACAAAAGGAGTTCTTGGTGGTATTGAATAGTTTAATTCCTTCTCGTAATACTCTGCAATTTCAGTAATAACAGTAGTATCCATTCCATCGGTAGTACCTCTGAGCTGAGCGTATTCAAAAACCATAGCCTCAATAGGTGTATTACCTGTACGTTCGCCTATTCCTAGCAATGAGCCATTAACTGCTGAACAACCATAGAGCCATGCAGTAGCAGAATTACAAACTGCCTTGTAAAAATCGTTGTGGCCATGCCATTCAATAAGCTCACTTGGGAAGCCTGCATGGTGACTTAAGCCATAAATAATACCCTGTACGCTTCTAGGTAATGCTGCTCCCGGGTAAGTAACACCATAGCCCATAGTATCACATGCTCTTAGCTTTATAGGTACTCCACTCTCGTCCATGAGCTTCTTTAGTTCCAATGCAAAAGGAACAACAAACCCATAGAAGTCAGCCCTTGTAATATCCTCCAAATGGCATCTTGGCTTAATACCAACATCTATCGCTTCTTTAATAACACTTAGGTACATATCCATTGCTTGCTTTCTTGTTTTTCCAAGCTTTCTAAAGATATGATAGTCGGAGCAGCTTACCAAAAAGCCTGTTTCCTTCATTCCCATATCCTTTGCAAGTTTAAAGTCACTCTTTGATGCTCTGATCCAGCTAGTTACTTCCGGGAACTGATATCCACGCTCCATACATTTGTATACGGCTTCCTTGTCCTTATCGCTATAAAGGAAGAATTCTGTCTGGCGGATTAGACCCTTTGGGCCACCCAACCTATGTAAATAATCAAATAATGTCACTATTTGCTCAACTGAATAAGGCGCTCGTGACTGCTGTCCATCTCTGAATGTCGTATCGGTAATCCATATTTCTTCAGCAGGCATCATCGGTACCCTTCTATGATTAAACGTACACTTTGGAACATCATCATAATTGAAAAGCTCTCTATATAGGTTTGGTTCGGGTATATCTTGTAAGGAGTACTTATATTGGGTCTGTTCTAGTGTATTTGTCCTCTTGTTAAATTCTATCATTTTGACCACCCTTTCTGAATCAAATCCATTCATATCCCAGTATTTTAGTATTTGTGTATAATTGTATACAATTATACACTGCACTGTCAATCTTTTTTATTTTTATTGCTATAATGTGGCAGGAATTATCACCTATTTTGTAGAATATATTCGAATACGTAACCAAAGGTAATTTATGGAGGGATTCTATATGAAAAAATCTGAGCAAAACGTTAAAGAAATTAATTCTAAGCTTGTACCCATTATTGTAGTATTTGCACTTGTTTTTGGTATTCTGGGAGGTATTATCAGCGGCAAACTTGTATCTGGTATTTTTATTGCCGTCAGTTGTGCAATTTGCTGTGTTACCTTGTACTTAGTGACAGCTGCCCACTATAAAAAGGTTATTAAACAATTTTCAAATGATATTGAGGTCTTCAAAAATGGTGATTTCTCTCACATGATTGAGCCCAAAAAATATGGAGTACTTGGTTTTGTTGCAAGTGTAGTAAATGCTGTTATAAGTGATATACGCCAACTCATAGAAAGCTTCTTTAGCCTTTCTATGTCAATCTTACAAGCCTCCAGAAAGGTTAGTGGAACTGCTGAAAATGCTTCAAATGCTATAGAAGAAATTGCAAAAACTATAGATGAGATTGCAAAGGGTGCTTCATCACAGGCTGCTGAAGCCCAGGTCGGTGTTGAAGTTGTAGATAAGCTTTCAGACCAGATTAATTTCGTATATGAAAGCTATAGTGGTATCACAAATGAGACAACAAAGATTAGCTCTCTGAACACAGTAGGCCTTAAGTCCGTTAATGTTCTCAGAGAAAAATCAAAAGAGAACTATGATACCACAGAGAGAATTTTTGCTGTTGTTGAAAAGCTTACTAACACTACAAATGATATTGGTTTATTTGTAGAGTCTATAGAAAATATCGCAGAGCAGACAAACCTCCTTGCACTTAATGCTGCTATTGAAGCTGCAAGAGCAGGAGAAGCTGGTAAGGGTTTTGCAGTTGTTGCAGATGAAGTTAGAAAGCTTGCTGACCAAAGTAGAAAATCAACAGAGGAAATTAATAATCTCATGGTAAGTATTCAAGAGGAATCCTCTCTTGCTATATCTTCAATGGAAGTAATGAAGAAAGTATCCCAAGAACAGAATATTGCTGTTAATAAAACCAATGAATCCTTCAGTGATATTGCAAATGCTATAGAATTCATTGTTGATAAGATCAAGGAAGTTAACACAGCCGTTATTAAAATGCAGGAAGACAAAAATGAAGTTATCAGTGCTATAGAGAATATTTCTTCAGTATCTCAGCAGACAGCTGCTTCAAGCGAGCAGGTTGCTGCTACAACTGAAAATCAACTAAAGACCATTGACGATATGAAGATTGCAGCTCAGAGCCTTGATACTCTAGTACAGCAGCTTGATTCCAAGCTAAAGAAGTACAAGCTGAGACGTTAATTATTCGTTAATAAGTACATAATGATATATAAAAAGATGCCGCAATTTGTGGCATCTTTTTGTAATATTTGTCAAAAATTTAAATTATGAATTGACATATTTATTACTACTAATCTATACTATAAGTATAATAATTTAAATTGAAGTACTGTCATACAACTGGCGGAAGTGGAGATAACCACATGGGAGTATGACTTTTAAAGCCGGCCGCCTGGGCGCATTAATAGTGCCTAGGGGGCATTTGTTTTTTCACCCTTCTTTTCATCATCCCCTCTGAGCACTATAGAAATGGAGGATTGATTATGAATTTCAGTTTTCTAGATTTCAAGCCAGGAAAATGGCAGAGTGTTATTGATGTTCAAGATTTTATTCAATGCAATTACACTCCCTATGACGGTAATGAGAAATTTCTTTGTGCTTCCAGTGTAAAGACCAAGCATCTATGGGAAATGTGCAAAAGTTTACTTATTGAAGAGCATCTAAAAGGTGGTGTACTGGATGTTGATGCAACAATTGCTTCCGGCATTACCAGTCACAAGCCAGGCTTTATTGATGAGCGCTATGAAGTGATTAAAGGTCTTCAAACGGATGCTCCGCTCAAAAGAGCTTTTTACCCCAATACAGGATACAGGATGTGCAAACAGGCTTGTGAGCAGACGGGGCATACTCCTTCTCCCTTAATAGAAAATACTTTTGGAAAACATGTAACTACCCATAATGATGGAGTCTTTGGAGTTTATACCGATGAAATACGAATGGCAAGAAAGTGTGGAGTAATTACCGGGCTGCCCGATACGTATGGCCGTGGAAGAATTATAGGAGACTATAGAAGGGTCGCACTGTATGGAGTTGAACATCTTATAGAACAGAAAAAGAGAGACTTAAGAGAGCTATCCTCAAATATGTCTGAACAAACTATCAGGTTGAGAGAAGAAGTACATCTACAGATAAATGCATTATCTGATCTATCCACACTTGGCAAATACTACGGCTTTAATCTAAATAGACCAGCTAAAAACGCTTTTGAGGCAGTACAATGGACTTACTTGGCATTTTTAGCTGCTGTAAAGGAGACTAATGGAGCGGCAAACTCCATTGGAAGGTTGAGCATTTTCTTTGATATATATATTGAAAAGGATTTAAAGCTTGGTAGGATTTCTGAGATTGAAGCACAAGAGCTAATAGAGCAGTTTATCATAAAGCTAAGGCTTATAAGGCATCTAAGGACCAAAGAGTATAACGAGCTTTTTGCAGGTGACCCAGTATGGATTACTGAGGCATTAGGGGGAATAGGCTCAAATGGACGTCACATGGTAACCAAAACTGCTTATCGCTTTTTGCATACCCTCAAAAATCTAGGTGCCGCACCTGAGCCAAATCTGACTATACTATGGTCGCCTAAATTACCTGCTGCATTCAAAAAGTATTGTAGCAAGGTTTCTATAGCTACCTCATCAATACAATATGAAAATGATGATATAATGAGACCTGAATTTGGAGATGATTATGGTATTTCTTGCTGCGTTTCAGCAATGAGACTTGGAAAGGATATGCAGTTTTTTGGTGCCCGTTGCAATTTACCTAAGCTATTGTTACTTGCCTTGAATGGTGGCAGAGATGAGCTTTCGGGTGAACAGGTTGCGCCAGTTATTCCGGCCTATGAAGGTGAGTACCTCGACTATGATACCGTCCTAAGTAACTTCCACAAGCTGCAAGATTGGCTTACTGCTCTATATGTAGATACTATGAATGTAATTCATTACATGCATGATAAATATGCGTATGAGAGGCTAATGATGGCTCTGCATGACACCGATGTAAATAGGGTCATGGCATTTGGTATCGCTGGTCTATCGGTGCTGTCAGATTCCCTTAGTGCTATCCGTTTTGCTAAGGTAAAACCAGTCCGGGATAGTCGTGGCATTATATTTGATTTCATAACAGAAGGCGAATTCCCCAAATACGGAAATAATGATGATAGAGTAGATTCTATTGCTATAGACATAGTAAAAAGTTTTTATGCTAGTCTCATACAGCATAAGACTTATAGACATTCAAAGCATACTTTGTCCATATTAACCATAACATCAAATGTTGTTTATGGTAAAAAGACTGGGGCTACACCTGACGGAAGAAAAAAGGATGAGCCATTTGCCCCAGGTGCCAACCCTATGCATAATAGAGATAGCAGTGGAGTATTATCCATGCTAAGCTCCATTGCAAAAATACCATATGAATATTGTAAAGACGGTATTTCCCTCACTCTGTCATTACTGCCAAGTTCCCTTGGAAAGGATGCTCAAACACAGGCAGATAACCTCTCTGCTCTACTAGATGGCTATTTTACGCTAGGAGGCCATCATGTCAATGTAAATGTTCTTGAAAGGGAAGTACTCATAGATGCAATAAAGTCACCTTTAAATCATAGTCAGCTTACCGTCAGAGTATCAGGCTATGCTGTCAACTTTATTAAACTTAACCGCAATCAGCAACTAGAGGTGCTTTCTAGAACCTTTCACGAAGCTATGTAATAGCAAAAATAGCACAGAATAAGCTCCTGTGCTATTTTTATATATTTACTTATTGTTATAATATCTATAGTTTAATAAATGTATTTTTTGGCATTTTGTAGAGATATTTTTATACTTTGATAAATTTACTTCTGATAGCGCTTCAAAACCTTCCTCTTTGTAACCGAATAACCAAAAAAACCAAGAGGTTTTGCCAGTGGATAATATTCTCCATGTGAATAGCAAATCAGGTCAGCCTTGTATAAATCCAACTTACCTTTTTCATCCAAAAGACCTTCCTCTACATTTGTGGCCACCACCTCTGCAATAAACATATCATGACTGCCAAGCTCAATGACTTGTTTTACTACACATTCAAGGTTTACAGGACATTCCTTTATCAACGGTGCACTAACCTTTGAAGCCTTTTCTTGGGTAAGGTTCATCTCTTTGAACTTATCTACATCCCTACCTGATTTTACTCCGCAATAATCAGTAGCTCGAGCTAGCTTTCTAGTGGTAAGATTTACAACAAACTCACCTGTATCCTTGATTAATTGGTGTGAGTATCTTTCTTTTCTTATTGATATTGATACCATTGCTGGATCAGAATTAATAGTTCCAGCCCACCCTATTGTAATAATGTTGGGGTTTCCTTCTTTGTCTACACAGGAAACCATTACTACCGGGACAGGATTTAACATTGTGGATGGCTTCCAAACTTGCTTTGCCAAGGCCATACCTCCCTATATATATATTATTATTTATATAATTGTTTTATTATTAAGTTTATTAAGGTTCTTCAATTACGTATTTATCTTATGTTAAATACATTTTAAAAATATACCAATACATTTTAAATATCAATACATTTTTAAATATCAATAAATTTATAAAAAAATACCATTGCATTATAATATGCAACTAATTGCTAGAAAGATACTTAAAGAAGTTATTTGCTATTCATAGCCGCAAATACAAATACTGCAGGAGAATTCCAGTAAGTATCAATTTCATTCGTAGCATATGATGTGACATCATCAATGTAGCACCTTGCTGGAGGTAAATCAGCTAGCTTAGACTTTGACACTTCGTCGTCAAGTGAAGCATTTGGTCCTCCTGCTACAAGTCCGGGAACCGGTGCCTTTACCGAATCTCCAGTTGATGGTCTATGGTGCGGCTGCATTACCTGCTTGGAACCAAACCCAGTAACATAGCTTTGGTTTAGGCAGTTTGCGCCCACAAGATAGTTTCCGCACTGTTTTGCATATTGTACATACTCAGGGTTACTTTCCAGATTGTCAGCTATTAAGAGATGTATAGCATGATTCATTACATTCATATTGCTGCCCCATGAGTATTCCATATTTACCATTGCCAGCATATATCCATCTGCTTTGGCTGTACCAGCCAATACCTTAGCCTTATCAAGCCAATCCTTTTTGACCTTGTTATATGTATGTTCATCAGTATTATCTGCATATAAGTATGATATAGCAGCGAATCCACTGGTATTCTGCCATCCCAGAGCAAGTCCATGGGAACTGTAATTCTTTATGAAATAGTCCTCGTACTTTTTATCTCCAGTAGTTCTAAACAGTTCACCTGCTGCCCATAGCCTTTCATCGCTATCATTATCATCACCGTATTCTCCTGTGGCGATATCGGATGGATTTTTGTATGCTATAAGTTTATTGTTTTTTTCAAGCCATTCCCATGCTTTCTGAGAGGCTTCAAGACATTTATCAGCAAACACTTTATCGATAGACATAAAAGTGCGGGCTGCCATAGCGGTAACAGCTGCAAAATCACCTGTAGCAGTACTTGATACAGGCGTCAAGACTGGGTCATCAACATCTATTTCAGGTGTCACTATTATGTCTGGGAAACCTCTAGAGGTAACCTTGTGGTAAACCCCACCCGTTGCAGGGTCTTGCATTTTTAGAAGCCATTGAATTCCATACTTTGCTTCATCTAAAATATCAGGTATATTATTTGAGCTCTCCGGTATGTTAATACTTGAAGTGAAATTCTCTGGATAGAATTCGTAAGCCAACAAAAGGTCTGCTGCTGTTATGGCAGCAGCTACTGAATACTTACCGTAATCACCAGCATCATGCCATCCTCCTAATGTATCCACTTCCTTCTCCTCATTACCATACATTTTTGCAAGGTATTTATGACAATTTGCATGTGCATAGTCTCCAGCATATTTGCTTTCTAACTCCATTCCGCATCTTTGATAATAAAGTCCCTTTACAAGTGCATCACTGATGTTTCTATATACATTATTTCCAATGTCAAAATCATAGGATTTACCTACATTTTCAACAGCTATATAATATGTACCATCAATCGTAAGTTCTGTAAAATCTGCATAACAAACGGTATCACCACTGGACATATCCTTTACTTTGCCTTCCAGTTTTTTTGATAACACTTCTTTGCCACTATCTTTTTCAATGACTGTAAACTTGTCATATATGCCATTAATAATTGCTACCTTCTTATCATTGGGTTTATACCCAAGTTGATTAATATGTATGTCTTCTGAAACCTTCTCTGTTGAAGTACTTGTAGCAGTGGTAATGTCCTTTGAGTCATCTGTTGCTACTGAATTATTTACAGGAGTAGTGGTACCAGTAGGGCTATTGTTATTATTTGCACAGGCTCCAAGAGTTACAAGTAAAGTAGATACTAATAATGCAGACACTATTCTTTTTGAAAAGCTCATATCGTGTCCCTCCATTTTTTACAAGTAGTGTTAAAACATCACTATGTATTATATAATACTTTTTTGTATATGTAATGAATTATTTATTACATATTTTTTAATTAGTGATTATAAATATAAATATTTAAAGGTGATAACACAAATATAAATTCATATTATAGTATATTTGGTTTACGCAGCAACAAAAAGTATGCTCCCCTCGTAGCAAACAGTTTTCGTAAACTATCTACTACGAGGAGAGCATACCTATATAGATTACACTATTAATTCAGAAAAATGTGTTTTATACACATTAACCAACATTGAGAGACATAGAATTATTCCATGTTATAGTTATCTCTCTTTGTATAGTGAGTATGAAGTATCTTGTGAGCCTTGTGGCTTCCAGGAGCTTCTAAATACTCTTCATAGAGCTTTTTGATTATTGGGTTTTCATGTGACTTTCTAATTGGAAGGTTAGCATCTTCTTCATAGATAGCCTTTGCTCTTTCAGCCCTCAAATCAGTCCAGCTTCTAACAGAGGATGGCTGAATTGGCTGTCCACCACCGTTTACGCAACCGCCTGGGCATGCCATTATTTCAATGAAGTCGTATTGTGCTTCTCCAGCATTGATTTTATCTAGAAGCTTTCTAGCACTACCAAGTCCATTTGCAACCGCAGCCCTAACCTTCATTGTACCAAGGTCAACTACTGCTTCCTTTATTCCGTCTATACCACGAACTGCAGTATATTCTACATTATCAAAGGATTTACCTGTAACAACCTCAGCAACAGTACGTAGAGCAGCTTCCATAACACCACCAGTTGCACCGAATATAACAGCAGCACCAGTTGCTTGACCCATAGGATCATCAAACTGTGAATCTTCGAGATTAACGAAATCTATACCTGCTTCTTTTATCATTCTAGCAGCTTCACGAGTGGTCAAAACTATATCTACATCAGGGTATCCGGATGCTGATAGCTCAGGTCTGTTCGCTTCAAACTTCTTTGCTGTACATGGCATAATTGATACTACAACCATTTTAGCTG
>JAEYTP010000138.1 GCA_023433945.1 Bacillota bacterium
ATTATCTGGGCGTTCTCAGAATTGTTCTCTCCCGGCAAATCCCTCATAACCTCTGCATAACCGGATATTAAAGTAAGAGGAGTGCGTAAATCATGGGACACATTTGCTATTAATTCCTGTCTTAGTGCCTCAACCTTTGAAAGCTCCTTTGCAGTATAGTTTAAAGTATCCGATAACTCCCTTATTTCTTTATAACCAGTTGCATTGAATGTAACATTGTATTCACCAGTAGCCAGTATTTTTGTACTTTCATTCAGCTTTTCAATGGGCTTTGACACCCTTCTTGAGATTAGTAGAGCTAGCGTTATGGAAAAAACAACCATAAAGATCGTAATAAAGTATAGCATTATCCTCAGTGTTTTAACTGTTGCATTTACTGGAGATACTACCGCCTCAAGCAGTATAGTAATACCCTTACCATTTTCTAACGTTAAATTTTCTTGCCTCTTAATACTTATTCTATCATTCCGCTCTTCTTGCGGCCTTCCATTTCCTTTTATTCCTTCCTTAGCTCTCAAGCTATCAAATAATCCGTTTTGATGTAAATTCTCTTTTTTGAAATTGGATAAGTTATTGGTGTAAATGATATTTTTATCACTGTCAATTAAAGTTACAAAAATCTCTTGATTTGTAGCCATTGAGTTTAATAAGCTTTTTAAGTCATCACTTTCAATATTATCAACAACTGTTTCTACAGCACTATCTACTTCATTGGTTCTAATAGCCTTGTAAATGCTGTCAAGAAAAACCACTTGCGAAAGCCAGAATACTATTAACAGAACAGTACTAAATAAAAGAAGATATATAAATATTTTTGTTTTTATGCTTTGATTTGATTTCCTCATATTATTCCTCATATTAGCCCTCAAATCTGTATCCAACACCTCTTAACGTTGTAATATAAGCGGCATATTCCCCCAAAGATTTTCTTAGTTGCTTTATATGCGTATCGAGAGTTCTATCGTCACCATAAAAATCGTACCCCCAGACCTCTGATAAAAGCTTTTCTCTAGTAAGAGCTATGTTTTTATTCCTTATCATATAAAATAATAAATCGTACTCTTTTGGAGCTAAGCTTACTTCTTCACCATCAACTATTACCTTTCTAGCAGTAAAATCTGCAACCAGCCCTGCCTTCTCAAAAAAATCACGTTTCTCCGTTTTGCTGGTTCTCTTCATAATTGCATCAATTCTCATCATAAGCTCTTTTGGAGAAAATGGTTTTACTACATAATCATCAACACCTAATTCAAAGCCATGAATTTTATCGTATTCTTCCCCACGAGCCGAAAGCATAATAACGGGGCAATCACTTTTCTTTCTTATTTCTTTAACTGCTGAGAAGCCGTCTAACTCAGGCATCATTACATCCATAATAATTATGTCAAAGTCTTGCTGCCTTACCTTGTTTACAGCATCCATTCCATTGGTTGCTTCAACAACAGTGTGTCCCTCAAATATTGCGTACTTCTTTATAATTTCACGAATTTTATCCTCGTCATCTGTAACAAGAATCTTATACATTGTTGGCACCTGCTTATCGTTTATTTTCATACTTATTATACCAATTAATATACATTTATGTGTGATGGGAAAGTGATGATTACTTAAAAAATTGTTAACAGTATTTACATAGATTGCTCATATTTTAATCATAATTCGTTCATATTTACTTGCTATCATATAGTCATAAAGTAAAGTAAAGCAACGTAAAGAAAGGAGATAAAGTTATGAATAATGATATGTTTAATAACAATTTTGAAAATAATGGTAATGGTTATAATCAAAATAACCAAAATAATAATTATAATGGCAGCTATAATTTCTCACAGAATCCTGATCCACAGGTACATGTTCAAGAATATGTTCCAAAAAGAAAGAGAAGAGTTGCTGCTGGTTTTATGAAGATTATAGTTTTTGCACTTGTATTTGGTATTGCAACAGGCGGAACATACTTTGCTGCAAATCAAGCATTTAACGGTGGAGTTAAAAATACTCCGGCTGCTGCTACTATTCAAACAGGTTCACTTCTGTCAGCCAATACTGTACAGGCAACAACACATACAGATGTTTCTGGTGTAGTAGAACAAGCAATGCCATCAATTGTATCAATTAATGTAAAGTCTACAGTAGTTAACAGTATATTTGGTAGAGCATTCCAACAAGAACAAGAAGGTAGCGGTTCAGGAATAATTATAAGCCAGAATAATCAGGAGGTTCTGATCGCAACAAATAATCACGTTGTATCTAATGCAGATAAGGTAATAATAGAGTTTGTTGATGGTACATCTGCAGAGGCCCAGGTTAAGGGAACCGACCCTAGCAATGATTTAGCAGTGGTAGCCGTAGATTTTTCAAAGCTATCAGATGCAACAAAGTCAAAAATCAAGGTAGCAGCTTTGGGTGATTCAGATAAAGCCAAGGCAGGAGAAATGGTTATAGCAATAGGAAATGCACTGGGATATGGCCAATCGGTAACAGTAGGATATATCAGCGCATTAGATCGCAAGGTACAAACTGAAGATTACACAATGACTCTTTTACAGACAGATGCAGCTATCAATCCAGGTAACAGCGGTGGAGCATTATTAAACGCAAACGGACAGGTAATTGGTATTAATTCAGTTAAATACTCTTCAACAGGTGTTGAAGGAATGGGATATGCTATTCCTATCTCAAAGGCAATACCTATTATTAATGATTTGATGAACAAGGAAGAAGTACCTGAGAAGGATCAGGCGTATTTAGGAATTATGGGGCAGGATGTAACTGAGGCAATTTCACAAAGCTATGGACTTCCTGTTGGAGTATATATAAGTGAAGTAACTAAAGGTTCACCAGCTGAAGCCTATGGTTTACAAGCAAGAGATATAATCGTTGGTATTAACGGCAAGACTATTACATCGATGGAGCAGTTAAAGTCACAGCTTGTATCCCTACGGGCCGGTACCGAAGCTACAATAACTGTTAAGCGTGCCAACGGAAACAACTTCCAAGAGCTGGAGGTTAAAGTCAAATTGGGTTCTAACCCTCAGTATCAGGCTAGGTAAGGCTAAACGATTGATGATAAGTATTTAAGAGGCTCTAAAGTAGTTAGAAGTACAAATGGTTATAAGTGCAATGGTTACAAGTGCAATGGTTACAAGTGCAAATTGTTACAAATATACACGGTTTAGTAAGTTGTTACTAGAAAACAGATAAGAAGTATGTAATGTAAAACCTATTTGGTCTAGTTTGACCAAATAGGTTTTATTTCCCCAATTCTTAACAAGCACTTGTATAGTTATGCTTAATAATGTATAATTATACAAACGCTTGTTATTTTTATCTAGTTAAATAATACAATTATGGGGTGCTGAAAATGAAACATTTTATTTCATTGCTTGACTATTCTACCGAGGAGTTAGTTGAAGTTTTAAACAGGGCAGATTATTTATCCACAGCATGGAAGGAGAATAGCATGCCAAAAAGTCTAGTAGGTAAACAGATTGGTCTTTGGTTTTATGGCAATGGATTTAGAAATCGTTTAGCATTTGAAATAGGCGCCCAAGCATTGGGGGCATCTGTTACTTACATTCCTGGTGAATTAGGCATCCATGAACCCTTAGAAGATATGGGATATTACCTGCAAAACTGGTACAACTCATTAGTTATTAGAGCAAAGAAGCACAGTGATTTAGAATATTTATCAAAGGATATATCAATCCCAATAATCAATGCCAGAACTGAGTTTAATCACCCCTGCGAAATTATGGGCGATTTGCAGTTCATTAGAAATTATAGAGGCTCATTATTAGATTTAAATGTAATCTTTGTAGGAGAGGTAACCAACCTTTGTATGAGCTGGTTTGAGGCTGCCGTGAAATTTCCAATAAGTGTTACACAAATAGCTCCAAAGGGTTATGAAGCAAGTGCTGATGTGGTTTGTAGACTAAACTGTGGTGCTAAGGGCCGGATTACTACAAGCACCGATCTCGACCTAATAAATGAAAAAATAGATTTAGTTTATACAGATTGTTGGCCACAATCGGATAACATGGAAATAAAAGAGCAAATAAGACAAAAGTTTATTCCTTATCAAATAACTAATAATCTTTTACAAAGACTAAATAATAAGACAATATTTTTACCCTGCCCTCCAGTAACAAGAGGGCAGGAGGTATCACTTGATGCTATGAATTCAGAACTATGTTTAAACTACAAAGCAAAAAATTATTTATTACATAGTCAAAATGCTATATTGGAAATGATTAACCAACAATAACAATGTTTTTAAGTCTTGCACTCTATCTTAAATCTTAACGAGCTGTTTATCATCCTACTTTCATAAACCGTATTATGAATTCAGTGCCCTGCCCCACTGTACTATTTACATATATTGTGCCCCCCTGTCCCTCAATTATGGCCTTCGCTATGTACAATCCTACACCTATATTCAATGGGTTATTGCTATGTGAGCCTTTGTAAAAACGATCAAATATTCTGGGTAGCTCCTGTTTTGTAATACCTATCCCAAAGTCCTTTATCGATACCTGGGCAAAAACCGAATTTTCCTCTGTGTTAATCACTATCTTGCCGCCATTGTAGCTGTGCTCAATGCAGTTCTTTATAATATTAGATATTGCTTCACAAGTCCAGTTAATATCATGATTTATATTTAAGTGCAATAATCCTTCTGAAATTATTTGAACATTCTTTTCCTTTTCATAAAGTGCAAGCCCCGAAATACTTCGATTTATAGTAGTACAAATATCCGAATTCACCTTTTCAAATTCCACTACTTTTGCATCCAACTTTGACATTTTTAATAGATTAATAATCAACCATTCAATTCTATTAAGCTGGTTTTTGCTCTCGGTAAGAAACTGCTCTCTCTGCTGCTCGGACATAGACTTGTCACTGAGCATTATATCATTAAACATTATTAGTGAAGCAAGAGGTGTTTTAAGCTGATGTGAAATATCGGTAGTAAGCTTCTTTAGTAACCCCTTTTCTTCTTTTAGAGTCATTACATTTTCATTCATCCTCTCAGCAAGTACGTTTATCTGGTGTATAAGAATCCCCATATCCCCCTCATTTTTATCACCTTCGAGGGGCATAAAGTTACCTTCCAATATACGTTCCGAACTGTTGCTAATGCTGTTAACCTTCTTGTAAATTCCTTTTGAAAATGCAAAATATAATATAAAATGAATTACGCAAACAATAATAATCAGCATAATAAAGTACACTTGGTACTCCTTTTTCACAACTGCTAAACCTGGCTCAGCTTCGGCCGTCAATACTTCTGTATATGCGTATTTCTCAGCAAGTTCTTTACCATATTGATAGTCTGCGCTATCCATTTTTATGAAGTTTTTAATAATTTCCGTTTCTTTTTCAGGATACTGCTTGGCCAAACTTCCAACTGTGGCTATGTTTTGACGAATGTGAAGAGCATTTAATTTTGAAGTATAGTTCTGAAAAAGAACTACAAATGCACCTATTGCGACAACTACTAATGCAAGCAGAACAAATGAAAACATCCTAAATTCTCGGTTTCTCCACATCTTCATGAGTTACCTGCCTGTTCTCTCCATACATAACCAATACCACGTATCGTTTCTATATGCTTTTCATCCTCTGTTTCAATCTTTTCTCTCAACCTTTTGATATATACATTCAATGTATTACCGTCAATAAAGCTACCGTCAATATCCCAAAGCTTTTCAATAATGGTATTACGTTCTAATACATTTCCTTTGTTTTCTATTAGCATAAGCAAGAGCTTATATTCTGCAGCAGTCAGATTGACTTCTTCACCTTTAAGACTTACCCTGCACTGCAGAGGTTCTATTAAGATAGACCCTGAAACAAGCCTCATTTTACTCTTATTAATCGATGTTTCCTTTTTTCGCCTTCTTAGTACAGCGTTAATTCGTGAAATCAATTCACTTATTCTCACTGGCTTTGTAATATAATCGTCTCCACCAATATCCAAGCCAAATACAACATTAGCTTCATCGTCCATAGCAGTCATAAATATAATTGGAACATCGCTCTTTTTTCTCATCAGCTTGCACAAATCATATCCGTTTCCATCAGGGAGCGTGATATCCAAGAGCACCAAATCCAGCTCATATAAATATGTATTTTTTGCAATCTCGAAAGTAGGTGCTTCGGTTACACTAAACCCTTCCTTTTCAAGTGCATACCTTATTCCAAGTAAAAGAGCCGCGTCATCTTCTACCAGCAGTATTTTCATAGGCTCCCCCCATAAAAGTTCGTTCTCTTTTCACATTTCATATGTTTTATTACATACTATTCCCCAGTTTATTTAGGTTTTATCGTCTACCACTTTACCCCATAGTTAGATATAGTTTCCAATGTCGTTACTATGTCTATTATATAGTATAGTTAGCCTCTTCATCTATAATTTCGTAAAATATATTCCATATATGTAATTACAAGTATATAGCTTAGGAGCAAACCGCTACCCCCAAGTTATATACTTGCATATTACTCTTCAATCTTCAAAGTGTCTACGATATTCATTTCATTTAGCTTTCTTAGAGGAATTAATGTTGCCATTATGGTTATTACAATAATACCAACTGAACCTGTTATATATGGCCAAACCTTCATATTGTATCCATATAAACCTACCGGATTTATGAACATGACTCCAAATACCGACAATACATATCCTATTGGTAGTCCCAATAAGCATGCAATAATTCCATATAGGCCACCTTCTAGAACAATCAGTTTTTTGAACTGCCTCTTTGTCATGCCGATTGCTTTAAAAATAGCATACTCTTTTTTCTTTACTAAAAGATTAATGGTAACTGCATTTATTATATTAACAGCTGCAATAAGTACTATTAACCCGATAAAGCCATAGACCAGAATTTCAATTTGATGAATTAGTTTGTTTAAAGCATTCTTCTGAACGTAAATATCAACAAACTTCACACTATATTCATCGGCAAATGCATTTAAGGTTTCATATAAGTTTTCTCTGTCACCAGAAGTACTGTAATTCAAACAAACTGAATTATACTTGCTAAGGCCCGTAATCTTATTAAAGGTTTCATTTGTTACTATTATTGCATAGCCCATACCTGATGGAGTACCACTAATGATCTCCATGTCTGTCAATGCGCCAACCTCAAGTTGAACGTTATTATCCTTATCCATAAATGTCATTAAACTCTTTTGTGAAGGATTTTCTATATAATTAGCGTCCACTCTCGGAATACTGAACTTATCTCCATTTTTATAGCTGGTAAATCTGTCATAAAAGCTGAAGCCTTTACTGTTAGTACCGGCTGACAGGTCTGCTATGACAGCCTTGTCATTGTTTTTGAAATCATCGTAACTTACATTGAGCTTTGCCTCGTGGTTAAGAAGTTCAAAAGCATTTCTATCATACCCAACAAGCTGAACATTTGGCGTGATGTATTGACCTTTGTATTCGGGCACTTTTAGAGTTTCCTCAAAGGCTTTATTAATTTTATTCTTCTCTATGTTCATTGAAACCTTTGATAAACTAATTCTGTAAACCATTGAGATTCCAGAGGTGTTTTCAAGTTTATCAGCGAAAGCATCGTCCATATATACTCTGCTGTTTTTAATCTTATCAAATACGGCATCTACCTTAATATTCTGACCTACAGCAGAATTTGAAGCCATTACTACGTCCATAAAGTTTGTGAAAAACACATACATAACCAACGATAGCATAAGTGATGTTAAGGTCGCATAAAATCTCTTCCTGCTTCTTTTTATATTCTTGTATGCTACCTGACCTTCAAATCTTAATAACAGCTTCGCCAAAATACCTTTTCTATTCTTAATTTTATCTCCCTTGAGGACAGCACCTCCACGAATAGCCTCTACGGGTGATACTTTTGCGGCTGTCCTTGCAGGGAAGTATGCCGAGATGAATACAGTCAGCATACCCAAAATAATAGTAATTGCTATACCAGTCCAATGAAAGTTAATCTTAAAGGTATCTAAAAATCCATTCATTAAGTAATTAAACGTAATATATGTTGCTCCAAATCCTATTAATAAACCTATTGGTATTGAGATTGCACATAGTATTGCTGCTTCCTTGAGTACCAACACCCTAATCTGCGCCCTAGTAGCACCAATGCTTCTAAGAATACCAAAATGCTTTACTCTTTCCATAACAGATATATTAAATGAATTATATATAACGGCTATTGTACACACTGCAACCAATAGTGCTGCCACGAAGAATAGAATAGTTGTCATATTATTTTTATGAGCATCAGGACCTTCCCCTATAAGGTATAGCAGCGTACTATTAGCTTCATAAGAAATAGAATTCGCACTTGCAATTTTTTTCATTATAGCAACTTTGCCGTTTTCCGCCTTAATATTGGCGTAATAACTGTACTGTGCCGTTTTATCGGGAATAGAACTCTTTAAATCCAGGTAAGTCAGGGCGCTATTTGTAATATCTGGATTTTCGTAAGCACCAACTATCTTGTACTGTATTTTAGCATTATTTAATAAGCCTGTTAGTTCTTCGTTCATTCCTTTATTCATGAGTACGGCGTAGAATCTCTTATCTACTATTATTTCGCCTTGCGCCTTAGGGAGCCTACCATATGTAAGCTTAATAGAGAGAATATCAGAAAAAGTTGCGTTATCACATGCTCTAATCTTTATTTTACTTAGAGATGGGGTAAGCCTATTACCTTCTATAATAAAAACGCCCTCATCCCTGATGACTCCCCCATTCTTAATCTCAGCATTATTAAGTAAAATATTAAGCTTTTCAGAATTGAGTTTCTTAAATTGCACTTCATAATCTCCATAACTATTCTTGACTGTCTGGAGCTCGTTCTCAATTCCACTAAAATATACACTCCATATAACTGTAAACATTGCAATAGAAACGATGATTCCACAAATGGTTAGAAAAGTACGAAATTTGTGCTTTAGTAGATAACTGTTTGTGAGGCTGGTATAACTTCTCATTTACTTCACCGCCTCTTCAACAATCTTACCATCTACAATGTTTATGACTCTATCTGCCGCTGCTGCAATATTCATATCATGTGAAATAAGAATTAAGGTCTGATTGTATTTTTTTACAGAATACTTTAGAAGCTCTATAACTTCTTTTGAATTCTTACTGTCAAGATTTCCGGTAGGCTCATCTGCAAGGATAATAGATGGTTTATTTATTAGTGCTCTTCCGATAGATACTCTTTGCTGTTGTCCACCCGAGAGCTGTGAAGGTAGGTGGTTCCTTCTTTGCTCTAAATCAAGGATAGAAAGTAACTCTCCTAAATACTTACCCTCGGGCTTTCTTCCATCCAATAGTAGTGGCATGAGTATATTTTCTTCCGCTGTAAGAACGGGAATAAGATTATATGCCTGAAAAATAAAGCCAACCTTTCTGCGTCTCAAAATGGATAGCTGGTTTTCATTCATAGCATACATATCCATTCCTTCAATAAAAACCTTACCCGAGGTAGGAATATCAGCTCCTCCCAAGAGATGTAGAAGTGTACTCTTACCCGAACCACTTGGGCCTACAATAGCTACAAATTCACCTTTTTCAACGCTAAAGCTAATATTGTCGATAGCAGTAACTTGATTTTGACCTTTTCCATATTTTTTTGTTAGATTTTCTATTCTTAGTACTTCCATTTTAAACACTCCTTCTTTTCACTAACTCTAGTTCATCAAAACTATTTTTTGAATGCTATAAAATTGTTTTAATCCTCAAGCTAAAAATCAATTTTAAGTCTATAATCATTCTAAGTTATGAAAATTACAGGAATGTGAAAGCAAAAATTACAATTTTGTAATTTAATCTTTAAAGTGCTCATCAATTATCTCTCCAGCACATCTTACCAGTTCAGCACATGGTCTCTTTTTATAATAGGTCTCAGTACGCTCCTCTGGTACAGGGCTTGATTGTTTTTCATCAAGCGCTAATAGTTCTCTACAAATAATTGAACCATTTTGTTTTCTAAACTTTTCAGCCAGCGTTTGAATTAGCTCATAATGCTTTTTCTTCGCAGCTTTATTCTGTGGGTCAGAGTAACCCTCTAGTAGGCCTGCCACCATAAACATCGCTGATACTGCACCGCAAACCTCCCTCAATCTTCCCATTCCGCCTCCAAAGGAGGATGACAATCTCATGGCCATTTCAAAGTCCAGACCCAGCTCCTCGCAATACGCACCTATAACAGACTGCGAGCAATTGTAACCCTGCTTGAAAAGTTGCTCTGCTATTTCTGCATTTCCCTGCATCTTTATACCCTCTTTCGTTTTCGTTTCTTACATTCCACACACTCTTTAACTTTAGTGCCGATTTTACCTATAGAAAATTTCAGTCTGACTGCTAACTATTTTTTTCAAACCTGCATGCTGCTTGTCGGCACACATAACCAAACCTACTTCCCCTCTGTGCGTACATCTGCTAAAGCCGCTTGCTGGCGTACATAATCAGCCCTGCTTACCTATCTGTCCGTACACCTGCTAATGCCGCTTGCTGGCGTACATAATCAGCTGCCTGCTTATAAGTTTCAAAGTCTGGTAGGTGCTCCACAAAAAGCGTAGTATCCTGTCCTAGTGACTCACACAGTCTAGCAACCTTCTGATAATTAATAACTCCTTTGCCGGGCATGGTCTCATGAATCAAAGTAGTATAGGCGCTCTCCATAATAACATCCTTACCATGAATACTCTTGATGTGAGGCCCCAACTTTTTAAAGCACTCTTCAATAAATTGGTCACGGAATAAATAACGTTTTGGGCTATTTATCATATTAACAAAATCTAGATGCACTCCGAATGCTTTTCTGTCAACATCACAGATTAGTTGGAGGTATTGTTCGGGCGAATCGGGCACCATCCAAGGCATAGTTTCCAGTGTAAAAGAGGTTTTGGTTGGCTTAACCGCATCAATCACATTTCTTATAGAATCCACAATTAATGCATATGTATCGCTTGAATAGTTGTCTGCGTAAAATCCATCCCAGATTTCCCCTCTGCTTCCCGCAACATTAACGCAACAATTTGCTGCAAGCTCATCTGCAAGATGTAGCTGATTTATACAGTACTCCATTGCCTCTTTTCGCTCCTGATCATTTACAGCGATTGTATTTTTCCAAACCCCTACCTCACCAAAAACGATATCATGCTTTTTTGCACACTCAATATAAGCCTTTTTTTCTTCCTTACTAGCTGTATAATCGACTGGCGATAAGACTGCTCTATAGCCAAGCTCCTTCACCAGCTTGTACCATTCATCAGGATTACTGTACGGTCTCTCTATTGCTCCACCAATTCTCATAAGGCATTCTCCTTAAATATAATATTTATGTGCAGTATTGTGTTGAGTTGTCAAAAACCGCTTTTGGCTCATTGCACCCGCATATCGCAATGCTACTTCTTTCCAAAGTGCTACTTTGTTCACAGAGCTACTTCGTTCACAGTGCTACTTTTGTTCACAGCACCTTACCCCATGTTGTGTCCAAATAACGGATGGGTCGATACTTTTTATATCAGGAGAACAGGTTCTAGCCATTGCTCCTGCCAACTCATAGGTCATCTTAAGTACTTGATTCTTTACGCCTTCTGACTTATTTTCAGCCAATGGCTTGATTATTACTCTACCCGCTGATACCGCAGTTGCGCCTAAAGCTAAAGCCTTAAAAGCATCCATTCCACTCATTATCCCACAGTCAACAAATATTGGTATTTTACCCTCCACTAGCTTTGCAAGCTTCGGCAAAATCATTAGTGGAGGTATGGCATAATTCATAATGCCATGGTGGTGAGATACAACAATCCCTTTAACTCCTGCTTCTAGGCATTTATAGGCGTCCTGTTCACTGAGTACACCTTTTACGATAAATGGTAGTTTTGTTGCATTAACAAACTCTTTTAGCTCCAAAAGAGATTTAGCGGCCATTTTTAATCCTAAAACATTGTCGTACTGTCCATTTTCGCCAAAGGAATGGTCCAAATCCATACCCATTGCCATAACTCCGCACTTCTCTGCATGTTCAATTCTCTTAAATATGTAGTCATTATCTTCGTGAGGCTTAATAATCTTGATGGTGCGTGCACCAGTTGAAACAATAGCTTCCAGCTCCGCTTCATCTCCCATACCAGCCCAGTTCACAGCATTTACAGCCAATGCACCCTTTGCCATCTCAACCATACCATTATCGCACACACTATTTAGATGAGAAAGCGGGGCCATCATTATAGGGGTATCAAAATGTTCTCCATACAATTCTAGTTTAGTAGATGGTACCACGCAGTCAATATTCCTCATTTCAACCAGTAATGAATCAAAATACTTCCTTGTTATAATGTTTGAATCCCCGTTATTAATCTCTTGCTGCTTATTTTCCATTAGCCTGCTCCTTTCATAATTGAAGTAAAAGCGTATACTCTGCTATAATAAATTATACGGTTTTATTTGGTTTAGTTAAATTATTATTTTTAATAAATACTACACAATTTTATTTGGTCTATAAAAATAATAATTTAAATAATCCTACCATTTTATTTAGCTTTATTATGAGGTTAATATGAAGACGGAAAATACACTCGATAGCATAAATCCATATGTTTTAGGTGCTTTTTATATTAATAATAGTGATAACACACCCTATGCCAGAAGACGGGAAAAGTGGTACGAGGTGGAGCTTATTTTAAAGGGCTCCGGGTATATAATTGTTGATAATGTTACATACCCTATTACTGGTCCCTGTATATACTTCAGACAACCAGGAACTGTCGTCCAGGGATTCCCTCCCTATGCATGTTATCTCATATCCTTTGACCTTATTTACAATCATGATAGAGAAACCGATTATATTAGCGGAGGAATTTGGGATTCTCCTGCAACTATACCTAGTATGTTTTGCTCAAGTTTACCTTTTAGGCCCTATATAAACAATATCAGGTTGGAAAACTATATTGATAGCTTTACTATGGCTTATAATGCTTTTATCACTGGAGGACGTAAAGATCAGTTTATACTCAAAACATGCCTGATGCAAATATTACTGAGAATATTACAGGAACGAAGCTCGTCCGTAAAAAATAACCCAACTAAGTCACAAAAGCTCATTAGTACCTACGGTCAACGATTAAATTTGCTGATTAAAATGCTGAACGATAATATCACAAAGAAATTCTCACTAGAGGAACTGGCCAGTTTTATTGGGCTAAGTCCGAATTTTTTGTGTAAAATTTTCAAGCAATATACGGGGCAAACAATTATTGAATATACAAACAGCAAACGAATTGGTCATGCCAAAAGACTGATATTGGAAACAGATTTGCCTTTGAAGCAAATTGTGTCATTGTGTGGTTTCGAAAATCAAAACTATTTTTTTGAGGTTTTTAAAAAGCAAGAGGGCATTACACCCTCTGCCTACAAGAACACATACCGTTTTGAATAGTTTAAATGCACACATCACTGTGTGTTTCCTTGAAACCTAAAAAGTGCGTCAACTGCAGTTCATATTAGGGAAAACGGCAGTTGACGCATCATAAACTATAGTAATGCTTTTATTCTTTAGGACTGCTTGTATAATGGCCTATCAAATCATCGTTTAAACCGATATATGTACTACTTTCGTTAGTCACCGCTGATATTTCTATCAATGTAACCTCATTTCTTGACAGCGAAATCTTAATATTCAGACAACCAGACTCTGGCTGCTGACTGTTAGAGGAAACCTTTGGCTGTGCAACCTGCTGCAATGTTTTGATCATGCTCTTGCTTGGATATCTTGGGCGTCCCATGTCTATCCATGTCTTCATTGGATTCCCGTATTCCTCATTAACAGTCTGTTTTTTTATGAAAGCTAGTGCTTGCTCAAATGGAACAATAATGTCTAATTCTTTCTCTGCCTCCCCATCATTAGCAGCTACAGCATTCCAAGCTACTAAGGCAATTGAGCCATCGGGCCTTCTTGTAACAAGAAGGTTTTCATCCCTATATAACTGCTCCTCTCCTAGCCTTGCAAAGAATGAGAACATATGAAACGTAGGCTTTGCTATATTGTTTAGGGCTACTAATCCAAATCCACCATGGAACTGTGCTCTAGGCACATCAGCTTCCTCAAAAACATCGCTAAACGTCCAGTACGAGAAGGAATCAACATAATCTCCACCTTCACTAATAATCCTAGCAACATATGCAGCATTAAAAGCTGTATCATGTACCGGATTGAGAGGGTGCCATGAGGTGTTATATTCAGTAATGTGAAACGGAAGGTTTGGAAATGCAGAATTATCTATCATTTTCCTTACTTCTTTGAATTCATTTAGCATATAGTCCGCTTCCCATATATCTTGATATAAAATATGAGCTGTTCTAACTACAGGCTGGGATGATGTATACGCATGCCTTGATACAAAGTCAACAGGTGCTTTTTCCTTGTCACAAAACTCCAGAAAATCCGTAATCCATTGATCGGCGCCTCCGCAAATAGCTGGTCCTCCCACTTGAAGACGTTCATCCACCTCTTTAACGGCTTTTGCTGTAACCTTGTATAGCTTAAAGTACTCTTGCTTATCGGCATCCTTCCAGAACACTTGAAGGTTAGGTTCGTTCCACACTTCAAATGGCCATGTAAGTACCTCATCAATACCGTATCTGGATATAAAGTGGCTAACAACGGCCTTAATCAATTGAGCCCACTTCTCATAATCCTTTGGTGGAGTAACATTTCCCCGCCAATAAAAAACGGTTTGCTCCCCCGAAGCAAGCTTTGAAGGCATAAAGCCAAACTCTACAAAAGGTTTTAATCCCTTTTCCAGATATGAATCAAATATGCGATCAATATATGTAAAATTGTAGAATGGTCTTATCTCGCCATCTACTTCGTCTTCTCTATATATTCCAACGTCATCATGCAAAAGGCCATGGCCTCTTATGTATGAAAATCCTATATTCTCCTGCACATATGCAAGGTTATCTTGATATTCCTTTTGCAAGGCTAAACCTAGCCTGCCAGTACCGACACATTTTTTCCAGTTGCCTTTAAAAAGAGCACCATTAGAACATTGTGGGACAGTAATCCTTTTCATTGCAGTTCTCCTTAAATTATATAGTAAATACATTTTTTGGTATCAATAATAATTATAAAAAAAAATACAAATAAAAGAAATTATTAATATTGCAAAATACTACACAATATTACTCAATAATAAAAAATATTCAAACCTATACAAATCTGAATAGGTCTGAATATTATATGCTACGAATAGTTTCTATTTTATTTATATTATCTTTCTTTCTACAATTCTACACAAACCTTAACCTTAGCAATTCTTTTATCATCTAATTCTTTAACCTTGAAAATTAAATTATTATATTCTAATGTAAGGTCATCTTCCTTATTAGGTATTCTCCCTAATTCTCCAATGATAAAGCCGCTTAAAGTATCATACTCATCTACAGGTAACGGTATGTTTAGAAACTCACTTACCACATCAAGACTTGTGGTTCCATTTATAATGAATGTATTGTTATCCTGCTTTTCAATATCACGTTCTACTTCATCGTCCTCGTCAAATATATTACCAACTATTTCCTCTAGCAGATCCTCTAATGTAACTATACCTGCAGTACCACCATATTCATCAATTATTATTGCAAGGTGAGTGTTGCTCTTTTGAAGCTCTGCAAAGAGCTCATCTGTTTTCTTAGAAATAGGAACAAAATAGGGTTTTCGAATAATACTTGATAGGCTAAAATCTTCGTGCGAATTACCATTAGATAAGTAGTCAATTAAATATTTGGAATGCATTACTCCAACAATATTATCTATATCATCCTCATAAACAGGTATTCTTGAATACTTTTCTTGCTTAACAAAAGCAATAACGTTTTCAAGTGTTTCAGTAATAGGCAATGCCGCAATATCTGTTCTGTGAGTCATTATATCAGCAACTGTTTTATTATTGAACTCAAAAATATTATTTATCATTTCTTTTTCATTTTCATGGATAGTGCCCTTTTCCTCACCAACATCCACCATCATACGAATTTCTTCCTCTGTTACTTCTTCATCTTCTTCATTTGGATCTACACCAAATAATCTAACAATGGTATTTGTAGAAAATGTAAGGAATTTAACAAAAGGAGACGTCAATAAAGAAATGAAATAAATAGGTCTCGCAACAAACATAGCTATAGATTCAGCCTTTTTCATTGCCAGTCTTTTAGGAACTAGTTCTCCAAGCACAAGTGTAAAATATGATAACAATAAGGTAATTGCTATTAAGCAAATATTTTTAAGTACTGCTGCGGGTATTTGAAGTCCTGTTTTTTGAATAACCTCCACCATGCGACCAGCAAAGCTCTCTGCAGCAAAAGCACTTGCAAGGAATCCAGCAAGGGTAATACCAATCTGGATTGTGGCTAGAAACTTACTAGGTTCTCCCAACAAATTTTTCAATAATATAGCTTTCTTATTACCACCCTCAGCCATAAGTTTAATCTTATTATCATTTATAGAAATTAAAGCTATTTCTGATGCTGCAAAAAAAGCATTTAGCACTATAAGAATTAATAAAAGCATAATCTCTGTTAACATTTTTCTCCCCCAAAATATTATTATAAAATATTAAGACACTATAATAATTTTTAAGGCCGTCTGTAGAAAAAGTTCCTTAACTTAGCTTTATTTTTTACTAAAATTCTTACTAGTGCGTTACTACTTCGTATATCACCATCATCCATGTTATTCCCACCTCCAATGCTACTTTATTAACTTAATACTATAATATTAATACCTTATTATGTCAAGGTATTGATGCGCTTCATAGATTCCCCTATAAGACTTACAACTTGCAATCTAAAGGGTTTTCTCAACTTTTTTGTGTCAAGCTTGTGAAAATAATCGTTATTAAGCTCTTTATACTACTTGTTATCAAGTTTTATCCCTCATCAAGCTTTTTATAATTATCCCTTATCGAGCTTACCCAGCATATAAATAGACATAAAGCCCACAACAAATGATATTGGACTAAGTATCAAATAAGCTCCATTTGGAATACCGGGAAATACACTTGCCATTGAGCCAATAATAAAACCTAATATAATAAGGTATGTTGCCCTTGGGTATTTGTTTAGAGCATTTTCTAAAAGCCTGGTAGTAAGAATTATCCCAAGCAACAGACCAATTCCCAATGGCATAATAAATTGTAGCTCGAAGTTGGTAATAGAGTTAATTGTCTTTTCATACATGCCCAATACCAGAAGCATATATGAAACACTAATGCCAGGTAGTACAAGTGCAACTGCTGCAACTATTCCTGTACACAACAGCATTACATAACCACCTACCCCATTCCAGCTACCTAAGTCCATCATATCCTGAGGTATCATTCCAAGCAGAGTAACTAATATAATACCTACTATAATATATATTACAGCTGATATAATTTTTTGACTTTGATTTACCCTTTTGTTTTCTAAATCGTGAGCCTTCTTATATATAAAAGGTACACTTCCGGCAACAGCACCTAGAAAAAAATACATCATCACAAAGTTATATTTTTCTGTTAGCATTGATAATGGCTTAGCAAATAGCACCATGCCAATTATTCCAAATATTCCGATAAACAATAAATAAATTGCATTTTTCTTCTTATCCTTGAAAAAAGAGCTTACTGCTGAAATCATGTCATTATAGATTCCAAGCAGCAAAGCCATGGTGCCCCCGCTAACGCCAGGAACCAGCATTGAGCCTCCAATGATTATTGCCTTAAGTGCAAGTATTAACTTTCCCATTTCCACCTCTATAATTTAGTTTTAAAAAAACTCTAAAACAGCGAAAATATTCCCTGTCTCAGAGTCTCACGTATTGTTGGATAACCGGGTTATTAGCCGTATTGACGATTAGCCATCTGCGATGAGCAGAACGTTACTCCTTCTATACAACGAAAGTAATATTATGTATAATTTACATCTATTATATTTATGAATATCTTATATGTCAATATTCTTGATCTATTCCCAGCCTCGGTTTTTGGTTATATGTAACAAAATAACATTGACATAACTAAAATTATTTCTTTAAAATGTACAATACCAGGTTGACATTAATAAAATACAATTATATAATTAACGTAATTAATAAATGTCCTTAAAAAATATAATATTTAGGTTAAGCGAGATTAATTATGAAGCCATATATAGCATCTAACTTGAGAGATATGAATAGAAAGACAGTTTTTGACCTCATAGCAAATGTAGGTGAAATTTCACGTTCTGAAATAACACACTTGACTGGTATAAGTGCACCTACAGTTCTCAAGATTACTAATTATTTATGTGACAATGGTTTTATAATAAACGCTGGAGAGGGGCAGTCAGCACTTGGCAGGAAGCCCCAGATACTAAAATTTAACCCAAATTTTGCATACTCAATTGGTGTAGAGTATGAAGGTGATTATCTCAAAATGGGAATAGTTAATGTTAGCAGCGAGATTATCCTAAAAAAAACAATTCATGTAAAAAACGACTTTGCAGATGTAATATCCCGAGTATTAATTGATAACGTCGAAAGCCTGATACATGAGTCCGGTGTACCAAAGAATAAGATTCATGGAATAGGTCTTGGTCTTCCAGGTGCAGTAGATTTGGATAATAATGAGATTCGTTTAGGGCCTCTAGTAGGCGTTAACAATACCTATCCTTTAAATAGCTTTACCGAAACAATTACACAGTCATTAAATATGTCATCCTATTTATGCAATGATGTTAATGCAGCTTCAATTGGAGAATACATAACAAGAAAGCTCAAGAATGAGGACCTAGTTTATATATCTTTAGGTACTGGTCTTGGAAGTGGAATTATTCTCGATGGTAAGCTTCGTTTTGGCAAGCATTTTAATGCTGGTGAAATAGGTTCACTTATATATGATGATAATTTTAAAACATCCGATGGTTTACCTGGATCACTTGAATCATTAATAAATATCCAGGCATTGGTTGCGAGATTTAATGATTTTGACAACAGAGTAAAAAATAAAGTAAATATAAATGAGATTATTAATTACATTGCTCCTTATCTTGGCATCACAATACTTAACATAATAAGCATCATCGACGTTAAACAAGTTGTACTGGGAGGAATTATAGTTGACTTATTGGGAGAAGAATTAGTAACTGAAGTTCTAAAACAATTTCATAAATTGTCCGCACTAGATGTGAATATTGATTTGTGCAAAAGTGATGAACCTGGTATTATTGGTGCATCCCATCTTATTACAAATGAGTACATCAAAAAAATATTCCTATCGTAATTTTACTTAATTTACAACATTAACTTAATATTGCCATAAAGTGTAAGTAACAAAGGTGTTTATACTTTATTGCATATTTATTAATAAACTTTATTAATTATTGTTTTATTCATTCTATGTCTGTAATAGTTTTTAAGTTTCAACTTAAAAACTACAGAAAATATATTCAAGAGGAGAGATTTTAAATGAAAATGGGTAAAAAAATCACTCGTGCAATTGCCGCTGCGTTATCACTAGCACTCGCAGTATCAATTGCAGCACCTATGGATGCTTCTGCTACTAACCTGAACTCCAATAACAGAGGAGCAGAAAGATTGTGGATGGCTATCAAACAAATAACAGGTGTGTCTACAATAATGGACACCGGTGCACATCCTGATGATGAGCGTAATTCATTATTGTCTTACTGCTTACTCGAAAAGGGCGCTGAAACTGTTGCACTTATCACTACTTACGGTGCAGGTGGACAGAACGCAATAGGTAGTGAAGCAGGCTTTGCTTATAGTGCTGTTCGTGCTAGAGAGCTTCAAGAAGCAATGGACTTGATTGGCGGAGAACTAGAGATGATCTGCGAAGAGTACGACAACACCGCTATTGACTTCGGTTTTTCTAAGCTAGGTGAAGAAGCATTAGCTATCTGGGACGTTGAAGAACAAATCGAGAGAACTGTTCGTGCTATCCGTACATACAGACCTGACGTAGTATTCAACTCTGCAAACAATGTTCTAACTGAACATGGTCAGCACCAGGCAGTTAATATAATCACAGCTGAAGCATTTAAGAGAGCTGCTGATCCAAACGCATATCCAGATCAGATAGCAGCTGGCTTACGTCCTTATCAGGCAAAGAAGCTCTATGATACTGGTACAGCTGATAAGCACACAGCAAAAATGGACTACACAATGTATAATGAAGTTCTTGGTTTAACTTATGAACAGTTTGGACAGAATTCACGTTATTTCCATATCTCACAGAGTATGGGTAAAGTAACTGATGTAAGTGCAACTGCTGCTTCATACCACACGCTAATATCAACTTCTTTGGATAAGGATTTAACTGCTAAAGAAGAAGATATGTTTGATGGTATTGAAATGACATACACTGACCTTGCTGCAAAATATGTTAAGAATAAGGAAATTTACAGATTATTTAATTCTCTTCAGGATGATGCTGATAAGATAGTTGCTGCATATCCTATTAACGCTAAAGTAACAAGTGCTACACATGATATGATAGCTAATGTCACTAAGGGACTTGATACTGTAAAGAAATCAAAATTATCTGAAGAAGATAAGTACGATTTAACTTTCAGACTTAATACAAAGCTAAATCAGCTCTATGAATTAAGTGCACAGAGCTCAAGCCTTATCGCAACTATTACTCCTGCTTCATATGAAGTAGCAAGAGGACAGAGCACAAAGGTTACTGTTCAATTGTACAATGGTGGAAAGAGCGATCTTAAGAACCTCAGCGTTAAGCTTAACACTCCAGCAGGCTGGACAGTTTCAGCACCAAAGGTAACAACCGCTTCAAAAATTGATTATAACAAAACAATAAAGTTTGAATACGAAGTTTCAATACCTAAGGATGCAGACTTATACCACCCATACGCAGAAATTCCAATGACTGCAACTGTTAGCTATAAGGTTGATGGAGTTACTTCAAAGACAACTATAGAACCAACTAAATTATTTGCTGTAATGCCTGAATACTCATTACAGTTATCACCAGAAAACTATGTACTCAATACTACTGTTGCTAATTCAACAATCCCTGTAACTGTTGGTGTTAAGTCATATGTTACTGGCAAGACTTCAACAACTGTTACATTAGATGCTCCATCAGGATGGACAGTTGAACCAAAACAAGTAACTCTTGAGTTTACTGGTAACAATCAGAATAAGACTGCTAACTTTACAATTACTCCACCAGCAAACATAAAGGATGAAAAGCAATATTCTATAAAGGCTAAGGCTACAAGTGCAAATATGGTAAGCGACCAAACAGTACAGGTTATCAGCTATGACCATATTGGAACTACTTACTACCTATATGACGCAGCTTTAACAGTTCAATCTGCAAATGTAATATTACCTGAAGGTCTCAAGGTTGGATACTTTGATTCAGGTAAAGATGAAGTTTACAAGTACTTAGAGCAAATCGGTATGGATGTAACAGTTATCGGTGACAATGACGTAATGTATGGAGACCTTTCAAAGTTCGATACAATCGTACTTGGAATTCGTGCTTACAGAGATAGTGAAGCACTCATTACTGCAAACAACAGATTACTCGACTTCGTAGAAAAAGGTGGTAACCTAGTTGTTAACTACAGCCAGAATAGTGCAGCAGATAAATGGCAACCTAGCTTCGCTCCATATCCATTAACTATAGGTAAGCCAACATTAACATGGCGTGTAGTTGAAGAAGATGCTAAGATGACTATTCTTGATCCAAAGAACAAGGTATTTAGCACTCCAAACAAGATAGTTGAATCTGACTGGGATGGTTGGGTACAAGAACGTAGTATCTATAACATTTCAGAAGCAGATCCAAAGTACACTAAGCTCGTTTCAGCAATTGATAAGGGCTCTGATATAGTACAAGACGGACAGTGGTTGACAACTAACTATGGTAAGGGTGTTTACACTTATACTTCAATAGTTTGGTA
>JAEYTP010000013.1 GCA_023433945.1 Bacillota bacterium
GTATTCATCCAAATGAAAACATGATATTTACATCACCCTTTCAAATTCAATTTAACGATTACAATAATGATGGCGACGTTGATTTTACACTTGGACAGTATTCGTCTAGCAATGGGTACGACTATAAACTTTATACAATTCGTAAAGACAACACCATTCAAGAACTTATAATAAAAGATTATCTGTATATTTTTATAAGTAATAGAACAGGGCAGTACTCAACTATGCTTAATAAAGTTGATAACACGACTTTTACTATTGAGTATTATGACAATTCAAAGGGAACATTTGAAGATTGTTTTAAATGGGATGGTGCTAGTTTTATAAAAATTAGTACAAAAGAAGTTAAAAAGAATTGATTATTTTAAAGGGTAATTAAATGTATGATAATAGATTTGACAATTTTGCAAAAGACTTAAAAAAGGGACAAATACAAGTATGTGTAATAATGCAAAACGAGAATATTATATTTGATTATTACAAAAATAGAAAAGCAGAAGCTAATCTGCACCCTATACATTCATGCACAAAAAGTATTGTCTCTATGTTGGTGGGTATTTGCTTAAGGGACGGATTAATATCAGATATTGACACCCCTATCATAGAGTATCTAAGTGGTTACACAAGATATCTAGATGATGCTAAGCAATGCATTGCTATTCGGCACTTATTAACTATGACGCCGGGATTTGATTGGCCTGAATTTGGTGAATGGAATTTTGGTTCACCGATGGAATATAGCAAGGATATCGTTAAATTTGTTCTGGAAAGAAATTTGACAGAAGAAGTTGGAACAAAGATGAATTACAATTCAGGTTGTTCTAATTTGCTGAGTTATATTATCCAAACTGTTTCTGGTGTGAAATTGAGTGAATATGCAAGTGCTAATTTGTTCACTCCATTAGGCATAAGTGATTACATTTGGCATGAAAAACAGGGAATAAGTTTAGGTGCAAACGGACTAAAAATGAAAGTGGCAGACATGGTAAAACTGGGGTGTTTGTGCTTGCATAGTGGTAAGCTAAACAATACAGTTATTATTCTTGCAAATTGGATGGAAGAATCAACAAAGCCCCGTTTTCTAACTTATGAGGGTATAGGATCTTACGGATATCATTGGTGGACATCTACCTTAAAAACTAATAAAAACGAAGAAGTGAATTATTATTTTGCTATGGGTTTATTCGGTCAATATATTATTGTAATACCGCAACACCAAATGGTGGTTGTATTTGTTAGCGAAAATTATGGGGATACCATAAAACCCATGAGCTATTTCCGGAATAATATTGCGGATATACTTGAGTGAAAAAATTGATGTGAATTGAAAGAAGGTGGATTTGATGAATGAAAAAATAAGATGCTCTTGGGCTGGAAACACCCCTATATATATAGACTATCATGACAAAGAATGGGGACGGCCTGTACATGATGATATCAAGCTGTTTGAAATGCTTATATTAGAAGGTATGCAAGCTGGGCTTACATGGTTGACCGTGCTAAATAAAAGAGAAGCTTTCAGAGAAGCATTTGATGGGTTTGATCCTAACAAGGTAGCTAATTATACAGATGCAAAGATGCAAGAGCTTATGGCAAACGAAAAAATAATTAGAAATCGCCTGAAAATTAACGCTGCTGTGAGCAATGCCAAGAATTTTTTAAGAGTAATAGAACAATACGGGAGCTTTGACAAATTCATATGGGGATATGTGGACTATGTACAAATTAAAAATAATTGGGAGAAACACGATTATTTGCCCGCAACTACTCCACTCTCCGATAAGATTAGTAAAGACTTAAAAAAAATGGGTTTTAAGTATGTTGGCTCCACCATAATTTATGCGTTCATGCAGGCCATTGGTATGGTCAATGATCATATTATGGAGTGTTTTGTTTATGATAAGATAAATGGGTAGGGCATATTTGGTTCAAGATGCAAATGAGCCTCAGAGTGCTGATTCAACAAAAGAGCAAATAGTGTATTGACAGAAGTCAATTTCAGGAAAGAACTGGAGCGAAAAGCTAGATAGGGATGAGTACTTTGATGCAATGGCATGCAGAGTGAAAGCAAGAGAATTGTCTTTAAAGTATTTAAACAAGCAAATTACGTTATGTGGCAAGTGCATAGAAGTATGTCCATATACTAGAAAGTATTTAGCTGTTTCAGGTGAGTAGTTCGAAGTGGAGAATATTATCTGGGAGGGAAATTATTGAAAACAATAGAAACTGAGAGACTTATAATGAGAAATTGGAAAGAGTCTGATATATTTGACTTTTATGAGTATGCATGTGTTGAAGGTATAAGTGAACTGACAGGGTGGCCTCCTCATGAGAATATTGAAGTGACTAAGGGGATACTGAAGGACTTTATAGAAAATGATGTGGAATATGCTCTAGTATTAAAAGAAACAAATAAAGTAATTGGCTCTTTGGGCTTTCATAAAAGGACTGCAGATCCAAATTATAAAGCTGATATTCAAAGAGAGATAGGGTTTGTTCTAAGCAAAGAGTACTGGGGCAGAGGTCTTATGCCTGAAGCTGTGAGAGCAGCTATAAAATATGCTTTCGAGGAAATCAAAGTAGATGTTTTATGGGTGGGACATAAATCGTTTAATCATCAATCGCAAAGAGTGATTGAAAAAAGTGGTTTTAATTTTTATTGCTATGGTACATATGAATCTTTTGACAAAGTCTATGAAGCAAAAAAATATATTATGACCAAAGAAGATTACTCAAGGACTTTGTCGGATTACCATCAATAATTCCCTCACTAAGTTTATTACTTAATCTAAAAAGGTCAACTTAACAAAACTTGTACATATGATGCAAAGCACCTAGCCTATAAATTAGATAGAATATCTAATGACGGAGGAAATTATGAATAGTAGTAAAGTGTTTGATGACGTAATAATGTATTTGGAAAGGGTTGCATTTGAAGGCTGCGATATTGATTATAATGAGATATCAAGAATTGTTATGAGTCCAGTAGCTTTGTTTCAGCGTATTTTCATTTTTGTATCAGGAATCAGTATCTCTGATTATGTGAGGAAGCGCAGGCTGACAATAGCAGGAAATGAGCTTAAAAATAGCGATGTTTCCGTTTTAGACATAGCAATTAAATACGGCTTTCAATCCCATTCAGCATTTACTCGTGCATTTAAAGAGCAGCACGGAATTACGCCATCGCAAGCAAAACAACAAACTACTAAACTAAATGATTATCTTCCGATTAACTTCTCTGAAATGAGATTTATAGGAGGAAAACGCATTATGGCAGAAATGAAAAAAATCGTCTATAAGCAAGCGGACGAACGACTGATGGTAGGTATGTTTTGTGAAACATCGTTTCAAAATGGAGGGCAGGCATGGCAAGCGTTTTTTCAAGGGGACTACCTTGATAAGCTTAACAAACTATCGGATGTTAAATGCTGTGATGATTTAGACGAAAACGACGGAATAGGCTTAATGTATGATTTTAGTGACAAGCTAAACTTCAAAGTA
>JAEYTP010000047.1 GCA_023433945.1 Bacillota bacterium
ATATTGCAAAATGCTTGTGAAATAATTAATTATTTCCGTAAAATACATTTATAAAATATGTTTATAAAAGTCTATAAATTTATGATATAACGTTTAATGGTGGCTGTCAATAATAATTTGAGATATACAAAAGTGACCTTTTTTACATGCAGAGCAAGACTTTCAAAGAATTTTTGCAAACTTTTCATTATGTAAAAATTGGTTTTAAATTATAATATATCTAACTAAAATTTATGCATTAACATTATAATTATTGACTTTCTCGGTAATAATGTTAAAATAAATTCAAAACATTAGAAAACAACTTTTACAAAAGTGTGAGGTAATATGTTAAATCTAACCGATACAGCTACTGAGAGAAGAAGACAGACAAGGAATAGTATTTTTAAATATATATATGACTCTGATTGTCCCAAAACCAAGCTAGCGATAGCTAACGACTTATCTCTTAGCTTGCCGACAGTGCATCAGAATCTTGCAGAGTTACTAGAAGCAGGGCTGATTCGCTATTCAGGGGTAGTACCATCAACGGGTGGTAGAAGAGCAAAAGGTATTATTATTAACCAAAGCATCCGTTTCTCTGTTGGTATTTCATTAAATGAAAGTAGTCTGAGCTTTATAGCTGCTGATTTGAAGCTTCAGGAAATAGCCTATAAAAAGACTGCAAAATTTGTAATGAGTGAGATTGAAGACCTTGGTTTGTTTATTGCGGATAACCTAGAAGAGTTCCTTGACGAATTTAAACTAGACAGAAAGAAATTATTAGGGGTAGGAATAGCTATTCCCGCTATAATTGATATAAGTAAGCAAGAAATAGTGATGGCACCTACTCTAGATTTGAAAAGCAAAAGCTTAAAAATGCTTACAAGGAACATACAATACAATGTTTATGTTGAAAATGATGCTACAAGCGCTGGCTTTGCTGAGTGGTGCGCACGGCCAAAGCATGGTAATATGGCGTATATTTCGCTTGAAAACGGAGTGGGTGGGGCATTATTTGTAAATGGTGTACCCTATTCGGGGGACAATCACCGCAGCGCAGAGTTTGGCCACATATGTATTGTGCCGGATGGATTGCGTTGTAAGTGTGGAAAACAGGGGTGCCTTGAGGCATACTGCTCCTCTAAAAGAATTAGTGATGATTTGGGTATTACTGTAGACGAATTTTTTAATGGGGTTGCCTCGGGGGATGAACGCTATAAACATTTACTAAATGATTTTCTTAAGCATCTTTCGGTGGCAGTAAATAACATACGCATGTCAATGGATTGTGATATTATAATCGGCGGAGCTATGTCTCAGTACCTTGAGCCATATATTCCACAACTACAGAACTTCGTTGCGTACAACAATATCAATGAAAGTAGTGTGGACTATCTGAAGCTCAGCCAGTATCCTAAAAGGGCTGTTCCACTTGGAGTTGCACTCCATTTTATAAAAGGCTTTATTGAGAGTATCTAGGTATCTGGTTTTTATAGAACGTGCCTGGTATATATATTTAGAGGTTAACTTTGCTAGATAATTATTTAGAACGTTTCCTGGAGTTACTATTTAAATAAATAGAAACTGTTTATTTTGTAAACCTGCCCGCATAGCCACATTTTTGGCACAGCTCCTCTTTTGCCATTCTGTTTGAGAAGCCTTCGTATATAGCGGTTGCTCTATCTGAAGCTATTATTTCTGAGATAGGTTGTTTAAAAATATTGCCCAGTTCTATAGTGCCCTCGCTGTCTAGGCAGCAGGGTACAACGGTACCATCTACAAGTATACCTAGCTGGTCACGGAGGCCGTAGCAAAAGCCTTCTTTACTAATGGTAGCAATATTTATGTCAGGCCAGTCAAATTTCTCTCCCATTCCAACATATATATTCTTGGTAAGCTTTAATTCAGGTTTTATAGAGAGTTGTGTAACTATATCAATATCGGTATGAATTCTTTCCTGAATAGCTTGCAGTATAGTATTGTTAAGACTGCTGTTGTCAGAGTTTTGGTTCCACAATCTCAGCTCACATATGATACCTTTCTTGGCAGCACAGTTAACGAAGTCAAGAATAGGGGATAGATAGCTACTGAGGCCGGATATTTGCTCCGCAGAGGCGTAATTTTCATAGCATTGCTCAGGAGTGGAGTTATTTTCAGTGCACTGCTCTTGGGCAGAGCAGTAACCATTTCCCTGTTTTAATTCAGGGATATCACCAATAGCACAGTCCGGCGTTTGACATCCTACAAATTTGTCCCGCCTAATGCCTTGGTAGTTTGCCTCAAAACTGTGCAGCGAAAAGCTTACCTTTCTGAGTGCTGGTGCATTTAACAGGGTATCCGAGACTTTATTTATAAGCGTTCCGTTTGTGGTGATGTTTACTTTAAGACCGGCTTCACCACAAATATCAAGCATTGCCTTTAAATTAGTGTTCAGAAATGGCTCACCCATCAAATGAAAATAGATATAGTCAGTAAAGGGCTTAATTTGGCTGACTATATAGGAGAATTCATCAATGCCCATTAGCTTTTTTGCTCTGCTGGTTTCAGGGCAAAAACTGCATCTGAGATTGCATATGTTTGTAATTTCTACATAAACCTTTTTAAAGCGTTTCATTTAATCCAAGCCTCAATATAAATAATAGATATTAATTATAGTACAAAGTAATAAAAGTATTAATAATAACACGAAGTAATTAATAATAATGCTAATTAAGTTTTGATAATTTACTTAAAGTTATTGTTAATAATACTATTCAAAGTTATGATAATAATTCTAATTAAAGCTATTAATAATCATTCAAATAATACTTGTACATTTACATCGTATTATATCACAAGTGTAAGCTTATTAAACTAAGAATGAACATATACTTATTAGTCTAAGCATGTAGATAAAATACCTACAACAAATAAAGCTAAATAATTAAGAAAACTAATTTACAAACCAAAAGAAACTAAGAAACCAGTTAACTTACAACCCCCAAATAATTGAGTTACCAGTTAAGTATGATATAATTTCTATATAAATTTTGGGAAGAATGCAATATATGATGTAGTATACTCAAGCTAGCATACTCATAATAGGAAATTGTCCTAGGGAAAGTACAGTATATAGAATGTAGTAGACCTCATAAGCAAAGGAGCCAACATGCTGACATATCATGAAAACTTTATGAATGAAGCACTCAAAGAAGCCCAAAAGGCGTTTGAAATGGGGGAGGCTCCCATAGGTGCTGTCATCGTAAAGGATGGAAAAATAATTGCAAGAGCACATAATCTAAAAGAGAAGAAGCAGGATGCAACCTCACATGCTGAAATTGAGGTAATCCGCATCGCGTCGGAGGTGCTTGGGGCGTGGAGATTGGATGATTGCTCTATGTATGTTACCCTTGAGCCATGCCCGATGTGTGCAGGAGCCATTATACAGGCCAGGGTGCCCAATCTGTATATTGGCGCGATGGATCGGAAGGCCGGCGCAGCCGGCTCGGTGATAGACCTCTTCAGAGTAAAGGAGTTTAACCATCAGGTGGACGTTGCTTATGGCGTGCTGTTTGAGCCATGTGGAGAGATTCTCTCCAGATTTTTTAAGGAACGAAGATAGTTTTTTTAGCAAACGCAGGTAGTTCTTTAGAAAACCCAAATAGTTCTTCTAAAAGGAAGAATTTGTTCAAAAAACGTGAAAATCATAACCTAAAACTGGTCAGAAATCGTTAATCTCCAATTATTGACGCTAACTTTCTTTGATGCTATAATTACCATTAATACGAAATATTTGATGACGGAATAAAGATGTTTTCCTTTTTGTTTTAGAGAGGCAGCGGTTGGTGAAAGTTGCTACAGAGGGTTCATGTATAGCTCATTCCTGAGAACTGGTGTTGAATTCATATGACGAATAGGCACTAGCGGTAGCAACGTTACAGCTTTGAACGCAAAAAAAGCGTTCACTGAGAATGCATATTTAATGCATTAAATCAGGGTGGTACCACGGTGGAGTTGTCCCCTCGTCCCTGCACATAGCAGGAGCGAGGGGTTTTTTATAACCATATATACATGTGCGTTTTGATTAAATTCAGGTAAAGGAGGGCGGCAAATGAAGCTGACAGGTGCGCAGGCAATTATTAGGGCATTGGAAAAAGAAGAAGTCACTACTATATTTGGATATCCGGGTGCGGCCATTTGTCCGTTTTACGATGCTCTTCTTGATTCTAACATAACACATGTTTTGACAAGAAATGAGCAGGGTGCAGCCCATGCAGCTAGTGGTTATGCCAGAGTGTCAGGTAAAACTGGTGTATGTGTAGCAACCTCAGGCCCCGGAGCTACAAACCTTATTACAGGTATTGCAACAGCATACCTTGACTCTGTTCCAATGGTTGCAATTACCGGTCAGGTTTCTTCAGAACTAATTGGAAGAGATGTATTCCAAGAGGTTGATATAACCGGAGCAACGTCTCCGTTTTGTAAGCATAACTATCTTGTCAAGGATGTAAAGGATTTGCCCCGCATTATAAAGGAGGCATTTCATATAGCATCAACCGGAAGACCTGGCCCAGTGCTTATTGACATACCGGTGGATATACAAAGAGAGGAATTTAACTTCTGTTATCCACAAAATATAGATATTAAAGGCTATAAGCCAAATTATAGGGGTCACCCCCAACAAATTAAGAAAATCGCTACTGCAATTGCAAACTCGAAAGCTCCTGTTATATGTGCAGGAGGGGGAATAATTATCTCGGGTGCAACAGATATTCTTACCAAGTTAGTTGATAAATGCAACATACCTGTAGTGACAACGCTGATGGGCATAGGGGCAATATCGGGGGAACACCAACTGAACCTTGGAATGCTTGGCTCTCACGGTGTGTATTCTGCAAATAGAGCTATCAATGAAGCTGATTTACTCATAATTATAGGTGCCAGAGTGGGTGACAGAGCGATGAGCACCGCTGAGCGGTTATCAGAAAGAGCTACTATAGTACATATAGATATTGATCCTGCCGAGATAGGTAAAAATATTAATGCAACCATACCTGTTGTCGGGGATTCAAAGCTGGTTCTAGAGCAGGTTTATGAAATGGCTACACCAGGAGATACTACAAAATGGGTAGAACAAGCTGAGCAATGGAAGAACAAAAAGGCTGAAGAGGACAACGGAAGAACAGTTAACCCTAGATTATTTATTAAAGAATTGTCTCACAGGCTAAGGCCCAATGATATAGTTACAACTGAGGTAGGGCAAAATCAGATATGGGCAGCAAATAACTTTATTGCAAGAGCACCCGGTACATTCATTACATCAGGAGGGCTTGGAACAATGGGCTATGGCTTACCAGCAGGACTTGGAGCAAAGCTGGGTAACCCTCAAAATACCGTTGTGGTAGTAGCAGGAGATGGAAGTTTCCAGATGTCTATGCCCGAGCTTGGGACCATTAAGCAATGCGGTGTTGGTGTCAAAATAGTGATATTTAATAATTCGAGGCTAGGAATGGTTCGAGAAATACAAAAAAACCGTCATTCCTGCAGATACTCGCAGGTATTTATGGAGCATAATCCGGATTTTGTTGCACTTGCAAAGGCATATGGATTTAAAGGTGAAAAAGTTACCAATAATACTGAGGTAAAAGAGTGCTTGGATAGGTTCTTTGAGAATGATGAAACTTATGTATTAGAGTGCATTGTTGATCCAGAGGAATACACGGTATAACTTAACAAGCAAAGCTTAAAAATGTAAGATATAATTAATAGTAACGAATAGGTCAAGGTCAATTAAAAGGAGGAAAAAAATATGGCGAAGCATACTCTTTCCGTACTAGTAGAAAATCATTCAGGGGTTCTGTCTAGAGTAGCAGGCTTGTTTAGCAGACGTGGGTTTAATATTGATAGCCTTGCGGTAGGAGTGACAGAGAATCCTGACATTTCTAGAATGACAATAGTTGTTGACGGAGACGAATATACCGTAGAGCAGGTGAGCAAGCAACTAAACAAGCTCATTGATGTAATCAAGATAAAAAAGCTTGAACCAGATGATTCTGTTAGCAGAGAGCTAGCGCTGATTAAGGTAAATGCAAATGCCGAAACCAGAGGCGAGATTATTCAGTTGGTTGAGGTTTTTAGAGCAAATATAGTGGATGTATCAAAGAATACTCTTACAGTTGAAGCGTCGGGTGGTGTTCAAAAGGTCAATGCTCTTGAGGATATGCTAAGACAGTTTGGAATAAAGGAAATTGTCAGAACTGGAACAATAGCTATTGAAAGAGGCAGCAAGCACATTAAGGTAGGTAGTGAGGATTAAGCGGTAATAAAGTTTACTAATTAGGTAGTAAAGTAATTTCATTAGGTAGTCAAGTTTAGTTTCATTAGGTAGTCAAATTTTAACATATAGATTAGACGAAATTAGGGGGTAAAAAGTATGGCAAAGATGTATTATGATAGCGATTGCAATTTAAAGCTATTAGAGGGAAAGACAGTAGCAATCATTGGTTATGGAAGTCAGGGACACGCACACGCGCAGAATTTAAAGGATAGCGGAGTTAATGTAGTAGTTGGTCTCACAAGCACATCAGCAAAGAGAAAAGAGGCTGAGGCTGCTGGACTAAAGGTAATGGATACAGCTGAAGCTGCTAAGGCTGCAGATTTTATAATGATTCTTACACCAGACCAAACTCAGAAGGCTATTTACGATGAGAGCATAGCTCCAAACCTTAAAGCAGGCGATGTAATAATGTTCGCCCACGGTTTTAATATCGTTTACAACTTGATAGTGCCACCAGCAGATGTAGATGTAATTATGGTTGCACCAAAGGGACCAGGCCACACAGTAAGAAGCCAGTACACAGAGGGAAGAGGCGTACCTGCATTAATAGCTATTCACCAGGATGCATCAGGCAAAGCAAAGGACTACGCGCTTGCATATGCACAGGGAATTGGTGCGGGCAGAGCAGGTATACTTGAAACATCATTCCGTGAAGAGACAGAAACTGACCTATTTGGTGAGCAGGCAGTTCTTTGCGGCGGTGTTACAGAGCTTATGAAGGCAGGCTTTGAAACCTTGGTTAATGCAGGCTATCAACCAGAAATAGCGTACTTTGAGTGTGTGCATGAAATGAAGCTCATTGTAGACCTAATCAATCAAGGTGGATTTGGATACATGAGATATTCCATCAGTGATACTGCTGAGTACGGAGATTATGTAACAGGCAAGAGAATTATCACCGATGAAACAAGAAAAGAAATGAAGCAGGTACTTAAGGAAATACAGGATGGCAAGTTTGCTTCAAATTGGATAATAGAGAACAATGCAGGTGGAAGAGCGAATTTCTTGGCAATGAGAAGAAATGAGACTGAACATCAGGTAGAAGTTGTTGGGGCTGAGCTTAGAAAGATGATGAGCTGGCTGAAGAAATAAACATTTAGCTGTTTTTGCGACACTCGGAAGGCCAGTAACACTGGTCTCCTGAGGCCGTAGCAGTAATTCATAAAGCACATATAAAGATTTCTATAAAGAGAGGGCTATAGCCCAGTATTTAATTATTTTATTTTTTTAGACAGATTAGACAATTATGAATGTGAGAATGTAGGGGGGTATGTTTATGGCTAGAAACATTAGAATTTTTGACACAACCTTAAGAGATGGCGAACAAACACCAGGGGTTAATCTGAACCTTCCAGAAAAAATGGAGATTGCCAAACAGCTTGTACGCTTGGGAGTGGATGTTATAGAAGGTGGATTCGCAATTGCTTCACCCGGAGATTTTGAGTCTATCAGAATGCTAGCAAAGAATATAAAGGATGCCACCATTGCCAGTCTATGTCGCGCTGTTGACAAGGATATCGATAGAGCATGGGAAGCAGTAAAGTACGCTCAGTCACCAAGAATCCATACTTTTATTGCAACAAGTGATATACATATGAAATACAAATTAAGAATGAGTGAACAAGAGGTACTAGACCGTGCTGTAGCTATGGTCAAGTACGCTAAAAACTATTGCAGTGACGTTGAATTCTCTGCTGAAGATGCAAGCAGAACAAGACCAGAATTTTTGTACAGGGTAGTTGAGGCGGTTATTAACGCAGGAGCTACTGTTGTTAATATTCCAGATACCGTTGGATATTCCACACCAATTGAATTTAGTACTCTTATAAGAAATATTCGTTCAAATGTACCCAATATAGATAAAGCCGAAATAAGTGTGCATTGTCATAATGACCTTGGCTTGGCAGTAGCGAATTCCTTAGCTGCTGTAGAGAGTGGTGCAACCCAGGTAGAATGTACTGTTAATGGCCTTGGAGAAAGAGCTGGAAACGCAGCTATTGAAGAAATTATAATGGGCATAAACACTAGACGGGATTATTATGATTTGTCCCACAACATTGATACTACTCAAATATATAGAACAAGTAGGCTTGTTTCAAGTCTCACTGGTGTAAATGTACAGCCTAACAAAGCAATTGTAGGTGCAAACGCATTTGCACATGAATCAGGAATACACCAGCATGGTGTGCTTTCAGAAAAGAGTACCTATGAAATAATGACTCCTGAATCTGTAGGTGTAGGACAGAACAGAATGGTGCTCGGAAAGCTCTCAGGGAAGCACGCTTTTGAGGAAAGATTGAAGGAAATGGGCTACGTGCTTACACCGGAGGATATACGCCAGGCCTTTGATAAGTTCAAGGATTTAGCGGATAAAAAGAAGGTTGTTACGGACAAGGATATTGAGGCACTGGTAGGAGAAAATATTTCTATTCCTGAAATATTCTCGATAGACAGCTTCCAGATAAACAGCGGAAACAAGATGATTTCTACATCTACGGTAAGTATAAAGAGAGAAGATGAGATTATAACAGAAGCAGCTACAGGAGACGGCCCTGTTGATGCAGCATTCAATGCAATTGAACGTGCGACAGGAGTTAAGGTAGAGCTTGTGGACTATGGTCTGCGCGCAGTTACAGAGGGCAAGGATGCATTAGGTGAGGTTACAGTAAAGGTAGCTAGTGGAGGAAGTGTCTTTATGGGTAAGGGCGTAAGCACAGATATTATTGAGGCAAGTGTTAAGGCATATCTCAATGCTATTAATAGATCTATTAGTGAAATTGGAGAAGGCATAATTACTAACTAAGGGACGCTTTTTAAAAGCAGTCCCTTTTGGGGCTGCTTTTTTTAGAATAGTGCGTAACGGACGCTAGACACGCATAGCAGGTAATGTGTGGCACCTGCGAATGGAGTGGTACCGCATTACCACATATGGCAGTCACGCATAGCTGGTAAATGTATGTTACAGGTTAATAAATCAAAAAAAGTGGTAATTAATAATTGTTAAAGGAGGTATGGTCTATGGCAAAAAATCTAATCATTTACGATTCTACACTCAGAGATGGGGCTCAGGCTCTTGGAATATCATTTACAGTTGAGGATAAGCTTAAAATAGTCGAGAGACTGGACAGCCTAGGTGTTCATTATATAGAGGCGGGAAATCCAGGTTCAAACCCAAAGGATTTGCAATTTTTTGAGCGCGTTTCAAAGATGAAGCTAAAAACGTCAAAAGTAATTGCATTTGGTGCCACTAGAAGGGCAAACATTGATGTGGCGGAGGATGCAAATGTAAAATCCTTACTCAGTGCAAATACAAAGGATATTGCAGTATTTGGGAAAGCATGGGACTTTCAGGTATCTGATATACTGAAAACAACACTTGAGGAAAATTTGGCGATGATTTACGATACCGTCAAGTATTTTAAGGATAATGGCAAAAACGTAGTTTATGACGCAGAACACTTCTTTGATGGATATGATGCAAATCCTGAGTACGCAATGGAAACATTAAGAGCTGCCCAGAAGGCTGGGGCAGACTGCATCTGCCTTTGTGATACAAAGGGTGCTAGCTTCCCATCAAAAATCTCAAAAATAACTGAAATTGTTATGCAATCGATAAAGTGCGATATTGGTATACACTGTCACAACGACAACGGCATGGCGGTAGCAGCATCAATAGCAGCGGTAGAATCGGGTGCAGTACAGATACAAGGTACTATCAACGGTTTTGGAGAAAGATGCGGAAATGCCAACCTCTGTACAATCATACCTAATCTTCAGCTCTTGATGGGTTATAGCTGTATTCCTGAAGAAAACATGGAAATGCTAACCTCGACAGCGAGATTTGTAAGCGAAGTAGCAAACATTATACACGATGAAAGAGCGCCTTTTGTCGGTAGCTGCGCTTTTGCTCACAAGGCGGGAATGCACTCGGATGCAGTAAATAAGAATGCCTCTGCCTACGAATTGTTTAACCCTGAGACAGTAGGCAATAAGAGAAACATACTGATGTCTGAAGTAGCAGGAAGAAGTGCAGTGGTAAGCATTATAAACAGGATTGATAGCACTATTACAAAGGATTCTCCAAAGACAAAGCAAATTATTGAAAAGTTGAAGGAGCTGGAGCTTGAAGGCTATCAATACGAAGGTGCAGAGACTTCCTTTGAATTGTTGATCAGAAAAATGCTAGGGATATATGAGCCGTTTTTTGAGCTTAAAGAATTTAAGGTAATAGTAAATGAACCCACAGTGAATAGCGTAAATTCAACGGCAATGATAAAAATAATGGTGGGTGATCAGGCAGAAGTTACTGCAGCTGAGGGTGACGGCCCGGTTAATGCTCTTGACAAGGCGCTTAGAAAGGCACTTGAAAGATTCTATCCAAAGTTATCAGAAATGAAGCTGACCGACTACAAGGTTAGAGTTCTGGATTCTGGTTCTGCTACAGCATCTAAGGTTAGAGTATTGATCCAATCCTCTGATGGTGAAGAGGTGTGGTCAACGGTTGGCGTTTCAACAGATATTATTGAGGCCAGCTGGAAGGCACTTGTTGATTCTGTTGAGCATAAGCTTCAAAAGCAGTAGGCTGTAAAACATACACTGCATAGCAATAAGCTGCATAGCAGTAGGTTGAAAATCAGTAGGTTGAAAATCAGTAGGTTGAAAATCAGTAAGTTGCAAAGCAGTATGTCGAAAGTAGCAGGCTACAAAGCAGCAAGCCATAAAGCAACATGCTATAGAGCAGTAAGCTGCAAAACAGAAGGCTTCAAAATCAATAATCCGTAAAAGCTATAATTAGCCAAGCAATATGCGTATCCTTGCTCAATTAATATATTTCTTACATACTGGCTATAATTTTAGCAGTATTTTTGTAGATTTATATAGTAGAGTTTTTATAATAAGCACAGTATAATTGAAGCATATTATTGAAAAAGGAGGATTACAAAAGTGAAGCTATATGGAAGAATTATTAAAGATGGAAGACCAATTAATGAAGCCTTTGCAGAGCCTTCAAGTGCAACCTCCGATTTCAGAGAACAACTTGAGGAGTGCTTGATTTCGATATGCAAGCAGCTTGATGTTGAGGTTCCTATTTGGCTTAAGAAGAACACGACGGATTTTGCACTTTATAGAAAGACCTCTTTCAACATCGATCACTTCGGTGAGAATATTAAGTTTGATAAACTAGAAATTATGTTATATTAGGTTTAATTATTTTAAATGGTGACCAGAAAAGCACGATTCTATCTATTAAATTTAGTTTAATTATTGTTAAATGGTGACTAATAAAACCATTACATGAATTATACCAACAATGTACGAAAAAACAGAGCCTGCCCTCATAGAGGGTAGGCTCGTTGTATAAGCTTCTCTATAAAAGAGTGAATGACGAAGCTTATTAATAGTCTTTTTAGTCTAAAATAGTGCTCGATATTTTATTGCCTACCTTAATAAGCCCATTAAATAGACAATCCATGGTGCCTTTGATACAATAAATTATATACTAAAGAAGGAGAAAATCCATGAACAAGGACTTTTCCAGTGAAGAGGAGCTTTATCAGCCTGTTAAAGAATTTCTTGTAAAATGCGGATATAGCGTGCAGGCAGAGGTTAACAGCTGCGATGTGTGCGGAACTAGAGAAAATGAGTTGGTGGTGGTGGAGCTAAAGCGTGGACTGACCATTGATTTACTGATTCAAGCTGCCCAACGCCAAAAGCTATCGGATATAGTTTATGTAGCAATACCTAAACCCAAAAAAATTATAAGGACAAGGAAGTGGCAGAATATACTGCACCTTTTAAGGAGGCTGGAATTAGGGTTACTTTTGGTTTCTAAGGTCAGGAATAGTTATCATGTTGAGGAAGTACTAGTTCCGCAGCCATTTGACCGGGCTAATAGCAAAAGGCAATCCAAGAAAAAACGTAAAGCCCTAATGGATGAGCTTTCTAATAGAAGCAGTGATATTAACACCGGGGGTTCTACCAGAAAAAAGATAATGACAGCTTACAAGGAACAGGCGCTATATATCGCGCACATTGCAAACGAGAAGGAATCTATAAAGGCAACAGACTTGAGGGATTATGGCCTAGACAGCGATAAGTGCAGGAGCATAATGTATATTAATCATTATGGATGGTTTTCAAGAGAAGGCAATGGGCAGTATACGCTCACCGATAAGGGTAAGGAGGCTTTAGAGCAATATAGCGAAGTAATTGAAAAGCTTAAAAATGAATAAAACACTTGCACATAACTAACAATACGTGCAGGTGTTTTTTTGTGCTGCAAATGGCTCGGTAGTCGAACAACCAAAAGGAGGATGCACTTGGTATTTGATGAGTTCAATTCTGTAAGTGAAGGTGCCAAGGAAAAAGGCTTTGATCAAAGGGAGCAGATGGCAGAGTTGTCTGCTTCAATTGATAAGAATATAGCTACTTTTAAGAGGATTTTTAAGGATGATAATGCCATTATTTATAGGGATATTACAAATAAGCAAAATCCTGAAGTGAGATTTTGTGCGATATATGCAGATGGAATGGTAAACAACAAAATAATTAATGACGATATCGTACTGCCGCTAATTAACGCGCAAATAAATGAGAGTGAATTAAGTACCTCCTACTTAAGAGATGAAATTATTGGTATTAATGACGTAAAGCTTGAAACAGAAGTAAAAAAACTTTGTGGCGGCATAATATATGGAGATACTGTAATCTTAATTGATGGAATAGCCAAAAGCATGATATGTAACTCAAAGGGCTTTTCCATGAGGTCCGTATCGGAGCCTGAGGGAGAAAAGGTACTGTTTGGCCCCAGGGAAGGCTTCGTAGAAAACATAATGACCAATACAACACTCTTGAGAAGAAAAGTCAGGAGCCCAAGGTTGAAGTTTTTATTTAAAAGCATTGGTAACATGACCAGTACGCAAATATGTGTATCGTACATTGAGGGTTTGGTAAATGAAGACGTGCTAAAAGAAGTGAACAAGGAACTGGAGAAAATTGATATTGACGGAATACTCGATGTTAATTATATTGAAGAGCTTATGGTTCAAAGCGGCACAAAGTCCCCATTTAGAGTTTGTGGACGTACCGAAAAGCCAGATGTTGTGGCAGCAAAGCTGCTAGAGGGAAGAATTGCACTGTTTGTTGATGGCACTCCCGTTGCACTGACAGTACCACATGTCTTTATAGAAAACTTCCAATCTCCTGATGATTATTATGAAAGCTTTTATATGGGAACCTTCAGCAGGCTTATTCGAGTGCTATGTTTTTTTCTAACAATAAGTGTACCTGCTATATATATTGCTCTTATTACCTATCATCAAGAAATGCTTCCCACACAGCTATTGATAAGTATTTCTGCTGCAAGACAGGATGTCCCTATACCTACCGTGCTAGAAGCCATAGTATTGCTGCTATTCTTTGAGATACTCAGGGAGGCTGGGGCAAGAATACCTGCCATATTTGGACAAACTGTAAGTATTGTAGGAGCCTTGATATTGGGACAGGCGGCAGTTCAAGCAAAACTGGTGAGTGCAACCATGCTGATTGTAGTAGCACTTGCAGGGATAGCAGGACTGATTTCATCAAAGATAAAGGGAGCAATTATTGTTATACGTTTTGCCCTGCTAATACTTGCATCAATGTTTGGTATTTACGGTTATATTTTTGGTATGACAGCGCTATTAATATATCTAGTTCAACTAAATTCTTTTAACGTAGATTATTTATCAGGGATAGAGATTAAGCATGCTAATGATTTTAAGGATTCCTTCATCAGAGCAGTGTGGAGTGATATGCGATCAAGACCGAGCTTTCTATCCAAAAACAATGAAAAAAGACAGGCTTGGAAAAAGGAGGGGCAGAGAGAAT
>JAEYTP010000107.1 GCA_023433945.1 Bacillota bacterium
ACGATCTGCTTCCCTTGTACCATATCACCCACTCGATGTCGCGGGCAGGGACACCGACTGATAATGGGGCTATGGAAGCAATAAATGGCTGGATTAAGGCAGAGATGTTCATGGACATGCATATAACTAGTGGCAAGGATATAGATGAGGAGATTGCTGACTACATTGTGTTCTTCAATGAGGAGAGACCTGCATACTCTTTGAATTACCTGACTCCGAAACAATACAGAGAGTATCATCTCGGAAATCAGGTGATTACAGTTTGAAAAAAGTGTCTACTTTTTGTTGACTAGTGCATTTAGGTCCCAAAATGATGATGTTGGCCATGGAATCAGCAGTCCATATAGTGAGTTTGGGACCTAAAATTCTAAAAACAGGGCATTTAGGTCCCAAAAATGAGCTTGTCACCATAAAAAAGGCCCAAACCATAAAGTTTGAGCATTTTTTACTGACAATGTATACATACTAATAGAGCATTATGCTAACAACACTTACATACTATATATTTAGTAGAATTAGAGTGCAAATTTATATATTAATTTCTTAAGAGTTAAATAATTAGATTTTACTTTTCTCTATGACAGGTATCCAAATCTCAAATTTGAAATCTGCTTGACGTTTATCTCCAGGGAACGGAAAGCACTCTATATCTATGCTATTTTCGGCATATATATAGTTCGATGTTGGTAACCATTCACTAAAGATCCGTTTCCATGCGTCTGACATCGCTGTACTTACTGGACCACAAACTTCAAAAATTGCCCATGTGGATTTAGGTATTATTTGACTGCTCATATCGTTAAGTGGTTCTTTTTCCGATACACTTGCAATCATATAATCCACATTTTCTTCACCCATCACCTGTAAAAAGCCATGTACACCATTGGGAGTACCGGTGGATAAGCTAGATATCTCATCCACAATACCATTACTGTATAATTCGTTCCAAAATATAGGCACTGCGCTTTCATCATCAGTAGGTCCCTGATAATGCCTCTTAACACCAACAATTCTAAATGCCTCTTTTTTTTCAATCCTGTAATTCATTTCAACATCTCCTTTAATTGAAATATGAAAGGTTATTCGTGGATAGGCTTTTAAAGGAACTCCTGAATTACGTGCAACTGATGGCGTAATCCCATGTAAATTTTGAAATGCTCTTGAAAAAGAATCTGGCGATTCATAACTGTATTTCACTGCAAGGTCAATAATTTTTATATCACTGTTTTGCAGCTCAAAAGCAGCCAGTGTCATTCTCCTGCGCCTAATATATTCTGATAGAGATATATCTGTTATAAACGAAAATACCCTTTGAAAATATGAAACGGAACAGCAGGCAATACTAGACACTTTTTTATAGTTTATTTCTCCATCAAGATTTTTTTCAATATAATCAAGTGCTTCATTCATTCTGTTCAAATAGTCCATCCTACATCCCCCTTCCCAATCATAAGTATAGTTGAAACAAAATAGACAAACCCGACAATTCATGTTCTTTTTTGCAGTACACAACTACTACCACAATATAAGTTTATTTATTATTTTGGTTTACGTCAACTTGCTACTTCTAAAACTTTATAAAAAATACTGCAACAATAATATCAATAAACTCCGCAGGTCTTCTTAAAAGAATTAGGTTTATAAAAATTCTTTAAGGTAGTAGTGAATAAAAAGATAGATATGTAAACTTTTCAATAATACATTATCTTCATCCCCCATTCAAAAATTATCCAATCTTGAATTATTCCATCTACCGACTTCATAAGCTATTTCAGTTGAACTATCCTGGATGTAGCTTTTCATAATTTCATTTTTCTTCTATAGTATAATTCATCAAATAAGTATTTAATAAAATGTGGTATGCCTCTGTTTTTAATTCAGTTTTATCCTGCCATGAAGTTATTTAGGCACTCATTCTACATACACTTTTAGTACTTCAATTTTAATATTCCAATTAATACAAAATTTAAACATATATGTAAAGAATGAAAAGCGGAAGTGCCGATAAATAGGCATTTCCATGATTCTTGATCCATGATATAATAATAAAATTATTGTGTGATGAAAGGGTTCATCTATATGATTTTAGACATAAAAACTCTGGCATGGGTACAGTGCATAATTCATATTACTCAGGTAATGATTCTTTTTGTTCAATATAAAGTTGGCAGCTCTTATCGCGGAATTGGATGGTGGGTACTTGGTACTTCAGCTATGTCCCTTGGGGTTATTCTAATGCCGTTGGTTACAGTGGAATCACTGCAGATACTTGCTGGTTTTGCAAATCCATTGATGGTTTCCGGGCAAATTTTACTCTACATCGGGACTATGCGCTTTCTCGATAAGAAAGAGAATCGATTCGTCATTGGCACGATTTTCGCCGTGTTTATCATATCATATAACTATTACATCTATGTAAACTATAGCATATCTGCGCGTACAGCTCTGATCTGTGTGTCATTGGCCATTATATCGCTGATGACGGCATACAGTCTGTCTTTTAACAGGGGTAGAAAACTTCTCTTTTCGGAGGTGTTCATAGCGGCTGTTTTCTTATTCTATGGGTGCTTTGCTGTCTTTCGCTTAGCTTATACGCTCATTACTCCTCCAATTCTTAAATATTCAGATGAAGCGCCCATGTTGATCGCGAGCTTTATTTTACCGACATTCGTCAGTATTCTATGGACATTCGGTTTTATCATCATGTTGAACCAACGTTTGAATGTAGAAGTTCAGGAAAGTGAAGAAAAATACCGATCGATACTGAATGCGTCTCCCGATGATATCACCATCACAGATTTACATGGACAAATCATAATGGTTTCGCCAGCATCAAAAAAGATGTTTGGTTATCAAGAGGATTTTGCAGGTTTCATAGGGAGGCCTATTATTGACTTCATCGTACCAGAGGAAGTGGCAAGGGCCAAAGCAGATATGGCTCAAATTTATCAGGGCGGTCATTCTAAGATGGGTGAATACCTTGGGGTGCGAAAGGATCACAGTACCTTTCATATAGAGGTAAATTGTGCTCTTATCAAAGGTTCAAGCGGGCAGCCAATCAAAATGGTATTTATCATACGAGACATAACAGAGCGCAAGGCATCGGAACAAAGAATCCAGCTGTTGGTTGAACAGCTGGAGAGGGAGAGGAATATCGCCCATCAGAACTCAATTACGGACAGCCTTACCGGGCTAGCAAACCGCAGATATTTTGATGATATGCTCGCAAAGGAACTTTACCGGTTGAAACGTAACAAATCTAAATTATCCCTAATCATGCTGGATGTTGATTATTTTAAAAAATTCAACGACTCAAAAGGTCATTTAGCTGGAGATGATTGCCTTAGGCAGATCGGAAACGTACTGAAATCTCTTGTTGGACGCACAACAGATATAGTTGCACGGTACGGAGGAGAGGAATTTGTTGTGATACTACCCGATACGGAAGCGAAAGGCGCTGTTCAGTTGGCGGAGCAAATGCGTAAGGCGGTGGTTGACCTTGCGATGCCGCATCCTGAATCCGATATTTCGGGATATGTTACGGTCAGTATTGGTGTTACATCAGTATACGCTGATTGTGTGACATCACCAGAGCAAGTGATAACACTCGTTGATGAAGCGCTTTATCAGGCTAAAAAGGGCGGACGCAATCAAATTCAAGAGAATACAAAAATAGGGGGCTGAGACGATATTGGTGTGATCCCTAAAAATTGTACCTTTCACTGCTAAACATTATTATATTGAACAGAGAGTTTCATGCAGATGACTTCGGTAAGAAGTGGCTCACTGATGTGACAGAAATAAAGTATGGACCTGGTAGAAAAGCATATCTTAGTGCATTTGCAAGTAAAGCTGCCTGTCTTTTTCATCATTTTGTTTACATGACGAAACATCTCTATCCTTCAATCGATAATATTTAAAATTTATATGTTATATCTTTACTAATATATCTTTTTATTATCCAATAAAGAGTAAATCCAAGACCATACGAAATTACATCCCAGAAGTCTCCAATGCTTTCACTTACAAAAACCGGGGTAACAAGTTCCCAAGCTATACTACATATTAGTCCAATTATAAGAATATGTTTAAGTTTTTTTATCTTATTATATTTGCTGAAGAGAAGAATCACATTTACTAATGCGATAAAAGAAATACCCCCTAGAAAATCATTATAATGATTTTTTAATAGATATCCTATGTAAGGTATTTTTATTTTAAGTTTCATAACTTCATTACCATAAAAAAGAATTGCTGATACTATAATTAATAAAAGATTCTGTTTATCATCTTTATTATTAAAACGGTTTGTTATCATATTAGCCACATATAGCAAAGATTATTAAAGCTAAAAGAACTGCTCCTACAATTCCAAAAAATCCAAGTCCATTATTATTACTACTCACTTAAAACCAACCCCTAAATTATTTTATTTTTCTCTTTTTTCTATTTATTGTAATCATTTCCAATATTATTATATGATAGTATGTATAAAAATGTCAATATAAGTATGCTACGTATAAATGTTTATAATTTTATATGCTAGAGCAAGAATTTACTACTTAAATATTGCTCTTCAGTATGGATATGAAAAGCTCGAGAATTTTCTTAGTCTTCTCGTACCCATTTTCTTCTAAATCAAAATAATCAGCAGAATTACAAACTAACGCTATATCATATACAGGCAAAGCAGAGCACAATAAAAAATAGAAACGCAAAGTAATGGGTTAATTTGAGTTTTGATGTTTTTTACCATACTTAGGCACTTCTATTCTCTTTTATATAATACAGTCAAAATAATAATACATTCTATTACTTGTGGGAAAGAATAAATAAAAAATCATGTTATACTAAAATAGAAAGGATAAAAAAATGACCGAACATAAATACACAAATAAATTAATAAATGAAAAAAGTCCATACCTCCTCCAACATGCACATAATCCTGTTGACTGGTATCCATGGGGTCCCGAAGCTTTTGCGCGCGCAGTTGGTGAAGATAAGCCAATATTCCTCAGTATCGGATACAGCACTTGTCACTGGTGTCATGTAATGGAACGAGAATCATTTGAGGATGAGGAGGTTGCACAGTATCTCAATAAGCATTTTATCAGCATCAAGGTTGATAGAGAGGAGCGTCCGGATATTGACAGCATATACATGTCGGTCTGCCAGACACTTACCGGGCATGGAGGTTGGCCCCTAACAGTATTTCTCACTCCTGAAAAGCATCCATTTTTTGCTGGGACATATTTTCCAAAGAACGATAGCAGAGGTATGGCTGGAGTAGTGAGTCTGCTAAAGGCCGTACATGAAGCATGGGATAATAAGAGAGAAACTCTTTTATTTTCTGCAAAAGAAATCTTGGCTCATCAAAAAGCCCAGCGAGCTGAAAGCCATGGTGAGATTGCTGAAGAGACTATCGCTACAGCCTATAGCCATTTCAAAGGTGTTTTTGATGGTTTGTACGGTGGCTTTGGCATAGCCCCAAAGTTCCCAACCCCCCATAACCTTCTTTTCTTATTACGCTACTGGTTTGATTACAAAGAACCATATGCATTGGAGATGGTTGAAAAGACTCTTGAAGGTATGAGAAATGGCGGAATTTACGACCATATTGGCTTTGGCTTCAGCAGGTATTCTACCGATAAAAAATGGCTAGTACCCCATTTTGAAAAAATGCTATATGATAATGCACTTCTTGCTATTGCTTATGGTGAGGCTTTTAGTGCAACGGGAAAACTTCATTATTCTGATACCTCAAAACAAATATTAGAATATGTTCTTCGGGATATGACCTCCCCAGAAGGTGGTTTTTATTCCGCTGAAGACGCAGATTCAGAAGGGGTTGAAGGCAAATTCTATGTATGGTCGGTAGAAGAGATACAACAGGTTCTTGGAGAAGAAGCTGGTAGTGAATTCTGTAAGCTCTTTGATATTACTATAGCAGGAAACTTTGAAGGTGAGAATATACCAAACTTGATTAAGTCAGGGCAAGTTCCTGATGATAAAAAGTCATTTGTAGATAACTGTCGACAAAAGCTGTTTCTATGCAGAGAAAAGAGAGTTCACCCCCATAAGGACGATAAAATACTCACTTCTTGGAATGGGTTAATGATTGCAGCTATGGCTTATTGCGGAAGAATCATGAATGAACCTAAATATATCGCTGCTGCAAAGAAGTGCTCTGATTTTATATTTAATAAGCTTATTCGTAACGATGGGAGACTGCTGGCACGATATAGGGATGGGGATGCTGCCTATCCAGCTTACCTTGAAGACTACGCGTTTCTTGTTTGGGGATTGATTGAGCTTTATGAAGCTACGTATGAGGTTGATTATTTAAAAAAGGCTATAGATATGAATGAGGATACCCTGAAATTTTTCAGTGGCGAAGATACTCCTGCGCTCTATTTATATGGGCATGACTCTGAGGAGCTGATAACTAGGCCGTTAGAAAGCTATGATGGAGCTATACCTTCTGGTAATTCTGCGGTTGCTAGAAATTTGATACGATTAGCAAGATTAACGGGTAGTCATGAATTGGAGGATAGGGCAAGAAAAATAATGGATTATTTTAGCGAAGATATTGAGGCAGCACCAGTGGGGCACAGCTATATGCTTTGCGCATATTTGCACTCAATATCAGAAAGTGCGGCTGAAGTAGTCATCACAGGAGATGTAAGCACCGATATGGTAATAGAGTATAACAGGTTGTATAATCCATTTTCGGTATCAGTTGCAAATATAACACCAGAACTCATTAGCATTATCCCTTTTGCAGCAAATTATAATCACTCGGATGGGACTGCCGTAGCATATGTTTGCAAAAACTTTGCTTGCTCAGCACCCATAAAAGAAGCCAGTGACCTGAAAGCAATGGTGATGCCAAATAGAGAGTTGTAACTGTATGGGATAATAACAGAACCCAGTAGCCTGAAAAAATGGTATCTCGGAGAATCTAGCTGCAAACTACCGACACCCATAACAGAAGCCAGTGGCCTAAGAGCTATTTTGTTGCCAAATAGAGAGTTGTAACTGTATAGGGATAATAATTAAAAGATAGTAAACTCAAAGACATGATAGATCGGAATAGTCAAAATTGGAAAATGAAAAGGACATTATCAAAATGAAAAGGACATTATAACGGAGTGATTTGCAATTAATGATATAACCAGTCAGACGAAGTGATTTGCAAGTAATGATATCACGAGGGCCAAACTCTTGTGTGAGATAGAAAATTACAATACAATAGAGGTGTCGTACTCAACTACTGAAATAGTAGGTAAGTGGAATGACACCTTATTTGTTTTTGAAGTTATAGATTAGAGGGGTAGAAAAATGTCACAAAAGCTTTGGTATAAAACTCCTGCGAGTGATTGGAATGAAGCGCTTCCAATAGGTAATGGCAGGCTTGGGGCAATGATATATGGACAGGTTAAAAGAGAAAACATCCAATTAAACGAAGACAGCATTTGGTATGGTGCCCCTATTGATAGAAATAATCCTGATGCTCTGGCCAACTTACCAAGAATACGAAGTTTGTTGTCGGAGGGTAGAATTAGTGAGGCTGAAAAGTTGGCTACACTAGCTCTTTCAGGCATTCCTGAAAGCCAGCGCCCATATCAGTCTTTGGGCAATTTATACTTGGATTTTGGCATTAATGACAAAAGCAATATATCAGAATATTCTAGAGAGCTGGATATTGAAAGTGCTTGCGTTACAATCAGGTATGTTATGGATGGTGTTAAATATACCAGACAATATTTCTCTAGTGCCCCAGATCAGGTTATCGTAGTAAGAATTAGTGCCGATACTCCCGGTAAAATAAGCTTTAAAACAAACTTTAGAAGGGGAAGATACCTTGATAATGTTGATACAAATGGCGGAAATACTCTAGCCATGTATGCAAGCTGCGGCACCGATAAGGGCGTAAAATTCTGTTCCATGGTGAGGGCTTTACCAGAAGGCGGCAGAGCACATACTATAGGAGAGAGCCTACTTGTAGCGAATGCAGATTCAGTAACACTGCTGTTGTCCGCTGCTACAAGTTTTTATCATAATGAATATAGCAAACAATGCATGAAATATATAGAGGATACCTCAAATAAGACATATTCTCAGCTTCTTAATGTACATATAAATGATTACAAAACATTATTTAACCGTGTATCTCTTGAAATTAATCACCATGAGGTAAAGGAAGAGCTAAATGGATTTGATACTGCAGAAAGATTGGAGAGAATAAAGTGCGGAAAGTCAGACGTGGACTTAGTAAGCCTTTACTTCCAATTTGGTAGGTATCTACTGATATCATGTAGCCGTCCCGGAAGCTTACCGGCAAATCTACAAGGCATATGGAATCAGGATATGCTCCCCGCTTGGGATAGTAAATATACAATTAATATAAATACTGAAATGAACTATTGGCATGCTGAAACCTGTAATCTTTCTGAGTGCCACTTACCGTTATTTGACTTACTAGATAGGATGAGGGTACCGGGCAGAAAAACAGCGCAAGTAATGTATGGCTGCGGAGGTTTTGTTGCGCATCACAACACCGACATATGGGCAGATACTGCTCCTCAGGATATTTGGATACCTGCGACTTATTGGCCAATGGGCGCAGCGTGGTTGAGTCTGCATCTATGGGAGCACTATGAGTTTAACAAAGATAAAGAGTTTCTAAGGTGGGCATATCCTATTATGAAGGAGGCTGCCGAATTCTTCCTTGACTTCTTAATTGAGGATGGCAAAGGTAGGCTTGTGACAAGTCCTTCTGTATCACCTGAAAATACTTATATACTTGAAAATGGTGAAAAAGGGTGCCTATGTATCGGACCTTCAATGGACAGCCAGATTATATATGAGCTGTATAGTGGATGTATTGAGGCCGCTGATATTTTGAAGATGGATACTTCATTTGTGAAGAAACTCAAGGCTGTGAAAGATAGATTGCCTAAGCCACAAATTGGCAAATACGGGCAAATTCAAGAGTGGATAGAGGACTATGAGGAGGAGGAGCCTGGACATAGACACATATCACATTTGTTTGCTCTTCATCCTGGGAAGCAGTTTAGCGTCAGAAAAACGCCTGACCTTGCAGCTGCTGCACGAACAACTTTGGAGAGACGTCTTTCAAGCGGAGGAGGGCACACCGGCTGGAGCAGAGCATGGATAATTAATATGTGGGCAAGGTTGAAGGATGGGGAAATGGCTTATCAAAATGTTATGGAGCTATTACGTAAATCAACTTTGACGAACCTTTTTGATAATCATCCTCCCTTCCAGATAGATGGAAACTTCGGGGGGGCTGCAGGAATAGCAGAAATGCTGCTTCAGAGCCATGAGGATGGTATAGAATTTCTTCCTGCGCTTCCAAAAGAGTGGGTGAGCGGCAGGGTAAAGGGACTTTTGGCACGTGGCGGATTTGAAATAGATATGGAGTGGCAGGACGGGAAATTTACAAACGCTGTTATTCTCTCAAAAGCAGGAGAAGTCTGCAAAATTATAACCTCTCAAGGTTATAGAGTAACCTGCGAAGGCACTGAGATTGATAGCTTGATTGCCAATCAACCCGATATTACAATTGCGCGCCAAGTTGACAGTGAGATAGCAAAGCAAGTTGGCAGTGAGATAGCAAAGCAAGTTGACAGTACAATTGCGCATCAAGTTGACAGTGAGATAGCAAAGCAAGGTGACAGTGCAATTGCGCATCAAATTGACAGTGAGATAGCAAAGCAAGGTGACGGTACAATTGCGCGCCAAATTGACAGTGAGATAGCAAAGCAAGTTGACAGTGAGATAGCAAATCCAAGTGTAATTTGTTTTGAAACTATAAAGGGGAAAAAGTACGAGCTTAGTTAGTAAGCTTGAATAAAGGTTTTGAACTCCCATGCTTGTTAATGGTTATTAATATCGTAAACCAACTTAAGCAAACGATTATACAAAACAAGTATGGGAAAGTTTTATTATAAACATAATTACCCCATTAATTACAAGTTTACAATAATTATTGAAACCTATGGGAATTTATGCTAAAGTTTTGTTGAAAGCAAACTCCAAGTAAATAATACCATATATAAGCTTAAACGGGGTAATTATATGAAGCATAATCTGAAGTTAACTTTTTATAGAAGCTTGAGTTTAAAGAAAAAACTGCTTTTTTCATACATACTTTTAATTGTAATTCCTCTGGTGATATTAGGGTATTACTCATATTATTATTCCTCAAATACTTTATATGAAAAGGTTGTTATTAGTTCAAGAGAAAGCAATGAGCAAATTGTAAAAAACATTGATAGTTTTATTACAAGTCTATCAAAAATATCAGAATTTCCTAGCTTGGACGATACAATTAGCAGTATTCTTCGTAAGGATTATAGTGAATCGGAAAACAGATTTGTTGAAATCTTGAATGATGTGGAAGATGCCAATGCTTCACTGTATAAGGGCGTATTCTATATGAATGAATATATAGGGTCTGTTACTGTTGTTCCAAACAACATGGATTATGTATTCAATGTAAGTATAATCCCTAAATATACAGTTAGCTATCCAGATAAGTCGCAAGAGTGGTTTCAGGAGATTATAGAGGCAGAAGCTAAAGCTGTGGTATTTGGGATACATAGGGATTTTCTTCAGACAGAAGGAGAATATGTTATTTCAGTTGGAAGAAGTATTGTAGATCCATTTTCTGGAGAATGCTTTGGAGCAACAATAATTAACGTAAAAGTTGATAGAATAAAAGCTCTTTGGCAGGATATTTCTCTTACTGAAAAAAGTAAATTTATAGTAATTGATAATAAAGATAACATAATATATGGTAGCGGGATAGGTGAGCCAGGCAAAAATATAAGCTCCCTACCCGGCTTTTCGAAGTCCATTGCAAAGGATGGTTCTATCGAAACGGTAATTGACGGTGAAGAAGTCTATTTGAATATTGCCACATCCGAATTATACCAATGGAGAGTAGTTAGTATAACGCCTAAGGATGAATTGTTTAGTGAGATATATAATATCAGGGATATAACTGTTCTTCTTTGTATTATATTGATATTACTCTCTTTAAGTATATCTACAATAATTGCTACTGGCATTACTAAGCCAGTGCTAATGCTGAAAAACTCAATGAAGCTAGTTGAAAAAGGAGATTTAAATGTCACCTCAGCTATTTCAGGGGGAGAAATTGGTGAACTAAGTGCTAGTTTTAATAAAATGATAACTGAGATGAGAATTTTAATCCAAAAAATATACGAGCAGGAAACGGATAAGAGAAATGCTGAAATCATAGCTCTCCAGTCTCAGATTAACCCTCATTTCCTTTACAATACTCTCAACACAATAAAGTGGATGGCCAAGATGCAGGGATCTAGCGGAATTGTTAATGCATTGGGATCATTAATAGAACTTTTGACCTTTGCATCAAAAAATAAGGGTAGTTTGATAAGTATAAGGGAGGAAATTGAGCAATTAGATTATTATCTTGACATAATGAATCTAAGGTTTTTTGACAAATTTAATGTAGATTATCAAATAGATGAAGAAGTGAAAAAGTGCATGACTCTAAAGTTTCTTTTGCAACCAATTGTTGAAAATGCTATTATACACGGATTTGAGGAACTATCTGATAAAGGTAACATTAAAATTTCTATTGTAAAAAAGGATACTCGAGTTATATACGACGTAACGGATAATGGTAAAGGGATGGACCAGGAAACAATAAGGAAAGTACTCTACAGTGACGAACACAACTCCAAAAAGAAGTTTAGTAAAATTGGACTTTATAATGTAAATAAACGTATCAAGCTTGAGTTTGGAGATACATATGGGGTGCAAATAATGGAGGAGAATCACAAGTATAGCAGGGTCCATGTCGAGATTCCGGTAATAATGCAAGCGGAGGAGGAAACATATGAAAATTCTCATAGCAGATGACGAAATGCTTGTAAGGGCTGGACTTAAGTCTTCGATTAACTGGGAAAGTGAAAACTTTAGCATTGTTGGAGAAGCAGACAATGGTGAAAAAGCATTGAAAATGGTGACTGAATTGAAGCCAGATATACTACTGCTGGATATTAATATGCCAATAATGAATGGAATAGAAGTGTTAAAAGAGCTAAAAAATAGAAAAGAGTCATGTAAGGTAATAGTGCTGAGCTGCCATGATGAATTTGAATATGTAAAAGACGCTATGCGTTACGGAGCTAAAGATTACATATTGAAACATAAAATTGATGCTGAAAGTATTATTAATATACTCAGAGAAGTTAAACATACAATTGAAGCAGAGATGCGAGAGCGCGATATAGAAGCTAATAGTACAAAGCCTGAAATAGCATTAATACATGAGAAGAATGATTTTCTATGTAAGTTATTGAAGGGATATCAGTTTAAGGAGGATGAACTGGCAAGACAGCTACTAACTCTTGGCATATCTTTAAAATGCAAAAATATAATGTGTATTCTATTTGAAGTTGAGAAATATAGAGAGGTTTTAAACCGTTATAACAGTTATGAAAAAGAACTCTTCCAACTCTCTATTGAGAATATTTCAAAGGAATTACTAAGCAGTACAAAGGAAAGTGAATTTGTAATTAAGGATGATAATCTTTATGTAATTTTGCTCAGTAGTGTTCAAGAAACAAGTGAGCAGAACACTTTCCAAAATACCATTACGCTAATAAAGAGGTTTCAAAATACTTTTAAGAAATATTTAAATGTTGACCTAACCTTTGCTGTCAGCGAAGTATACAATGACTTGAATAATACTCAAAAGGCTTTTAAAAAGGCTTCGATGGCGCTCTCCCAGAAGTTTCTATTCCCTGATGAATATTATTTTTTTGTAAACAATATTAATTTCAAATCTCCGTTTTGCGTCAACTCACTTATAAATGTAGACGACATACTTGGCGAAAAAATTAGTTTTGAATGCGCCCTGAACAATTTGATTAGCGCCTTAGAAGGGCTTAAATCAGACAAATATGTGGACATAAAATTATTAAAAACTTTTCTATCTAGAATAATATATTCACTTACTGACAGGTTTTTAGAGGAGGGTTCATTTGTTGAAGACGATTTATGGGAGAGCATTAATGATGTTATCGGATACTTGAAGAGGCTTAATGAAAAGTGCGCAAGTATGCTAGATCCATCGGGTGAACTAAGTAATTATCTAGTAAGAGAAGCTGTAGCATATATAAATAAAAATTATGAGAAGGATATCAGCCTCAAGGTGTTGGCAGATTATCTTAGTGTAAGTGAAAGCTACATAAGCAGGCTATTTAATAAACAAATTAATATGACTGTGTCCAACTATATTAACCTAAAGCGTATTGAAAAGGCAAAGGAGCTGCTAAGAAATACTACGTTGAAGAATTATGAAATTGCTGAAAAAGTTGGGTACAAAAATCACATACACTATAATATTGTATTCAAAAAGTTAAATAACTGTACCCCGTCAGAATATCGTAATAAAGTAATATGACATCCCAAAGGTTACATTAAGTAACCTTTATTTTGAGTAAATGACAAATATATTAACAAAAGTACATTTTAATTAATACACTCTTTTCTTTTAATTTTATACATATAAATTTAATAACAAAATGACAAGGTTATAAATTTAAACTAAAAATTGTAGTAGATATAATTATACACAAAGAGAGGAAAACATCTCAAATATTTGTATTAATGAGGGAGGACTATGAATGAAAAGGTTTAGTAAGTCAGTAAGTTTACTAGTTAGTTCATGTTTAGTTATTTCTATGGCTTTATCTGGATGTGGGTCAACAGATAATGAACAGGTATCAGATACGTCAACACAATCTTCATCAACCTCAGCTCCGGTAAAAGAGGTAACTTATAAGGTGGGTTATTTCTCAGAGCAGTATACTTCAACCTATGAGAAGGCTTGTGAAGGAATTGAAGAAGTTATGCCCGGAGTAAAGGTAGAACCTATGATGTATCCCACAGACAAGGATTACTGGGATAACCTGCCTGCCCAAGTAGCAGCAGGAACAGCACCAGATTTAGCGGCAATGACAAATGAAAAATATTTGGATTTTA
>JAEYTP010000110.1 GCA_023433945.1 Bacillota bacterium
AAATATAAATATATTATTTAACCACTAAGGAGGATTCTCTCATGAACAATATTCCACAAATCAAGCTTGGAATAATCGTAGTATCAAGAAGCTGCTTTCCTGTAGCTTTATCTGAAAGACGTCGCAGTGCACTTGTTAAGGCTTTTGACGGAGACCTTTACGAATGTCCAATAGCTGTTGAAACTGAGATTGATGCAAAAAACGCTATTGAAGATGTAAAGAAAAACGACGTAGACGCATTAGTTGTATTCTTGGGCAACTTCGGTCCTGAAACACCTGAAACAATGTTAGCAGAATGGTTCGACGGCCCTGTAATGTATGTAGCAGCTGCTGAAGGCGATGGAGATTTGTATGATGGTAGAGGAGATGCATACTGTGGTATGCTCAACTGTAGCTACAACTTAAACCTCCGTGGTGCTAAGGCATATATCCCTGAATATCCTATCGGAACAGCTGAAGAACTTGCTGAGAAGATTAAGGAATTCGTTCCTATCGCTACTGCAATCGTTGGTCTCAAGAACCTCAAGATTATTACATTTGGCCCACGTCCAAATGACTTCCTAGCTTGTAATGCTCCTATAAAGGCTCTCTATGACCTTGGTGTTGCAGTAGAAGAGAACAGTGAGCTGGATCTTCTGGTTGCATACAACAAGCATAAGGACGATGCACGTATCCCTGCATTAGTTGAAGAAATGGCAAAAGAACTAGGTCCAAACAACAAGTACTCTGGTATTCTACCTCGACTTGCTCAGTATGAACTTACTCTTGCTGACTGGATGGAAGAACACAAGGGTACACGTAAGTACGTTGCATTTGCAAACAAGTGCTGGCCTGCATTCCAAACTGAGTTTGGTTTTGTTCCATGCTATGTAAATAGCCGCTTTACAGCAAAGGGCGTGCCAATATCCTGTGAAGTAGATATCTACGGAGCACTTAGTGAATATATCGGTATATGCGTATCAGGCAAGGAAGTTACATTGCTCGACATCAATAATACTGTTCCTTCATCAATATACAACAAGGCTATAAAGAATCAGTACAGCTATGATCTCCCAGAAACTTTCATGGCTTTCCACTGCGGAAATACTGCATGCAGCTTGCTAAAGAATCCTCATATGGGATACCAGCTCATAATGAAGCGTGACCTTGAGCCTGAGCTTACTGAACCAGATATCACAAGAGGAACACTTGAGGGTGACATCATGGCAGGAGACATTACCTTCTTCCGTTTACAGAGCAGTGCTGATACATCCTTAAAGGCATACATAGCTCACGGTGAGGTTCTAGACGTTCCTTCCGAAAGCTTCGGATCAATCGGTGTATTTGCTATTCCTGAGATGAACCGTTTCTACAGACACGTTCTCATCGAGAAGAATTATCCTCACCATGGTGCCGTTGCATTTGGACACTACGGAAAAGCAATTTACGAGGTATTCAAGTATATTGGAATAGCAGATATCTCCTACAATCAGCCAAAGAGCTTACCATATCCAAAGGAAAACCCTTTTGCATAAAATAAATCTCTAACGTCAAGTGTGCTACGACGTCTCTAAACGCACATATCAGAAACCAGGACAATATATGTTGTCCTGGCTTTTTGATATATTATTAGGTGCTAATATCAAGACAAACAATAAATAAACTTTAAAACAAACGTTAAAATAAAGTTTACAAACTCATCATAATAGAAATGATATAATTAGCAATATGGAGGCGTTTAGATTATGAATTGGTTAAGAAAAATTATGTATGGCAGATACGGTGTGGATCAGCTTACCATGGGATTAATGATTCTATCACTTGTTCTGTCGTTTTTACTCCCTGTTTTTGGACTATTCTGGATTGACTTTCTATTATATATACCCATGGTGCTAGCACTGATGAGAGTTTTTTCAAAAAACTACGCAAAAAGAAGGCAGGAAAACGAAAAATTCCTGAAGCTATGGAATCCTATAGCTAATTGGTTTAAGGTAAAGTTTAGTATGCTTAAGCAATCAAAAACCCACAAGTTCTTTAAATGCCCAAGCTGCAACACTACAGTACGTGTCCCCAAGGGAAAGGGCAAAATTAGCATTACTTGTCCAAAGTGCCATGTAGCTTTTATAAAAAGGTCATAAAATAGCTTATACAACTTATGAAATTGCTCCTCGTGGATGCTATCCTTTAGATAGTTCTCTCAAAATGCGTAAAATCCTCAATCTATAGTCACTAGGGCTGTTATCCAACAGCTCTTTTTGTGTTGCCACGAACCAATCATATTTTCACCTTTTATTCGGAATAATAAAAGTACTTAAGTATTTATAATTTGATTTTTTTATAATAGTAACTATAATTGTTATATAGAATTGATGGGTGCAACATTAGTACAAATTATTAGGAGAAACTATTATGAACACAATCACAAAACTTATCCCTGGCATTGTAGTTACCATTCTGCTAGCAATGGTAGCAATTTTTATAAGCGGATTCATCCCCTATCATCTGATAAGCGGAAGCGTATTTGCCCTATTAATAGGTATGTTGTTAAACCCTATCGTATCTAAGTACTCTTTAGTTTCAAAAGGAATACGCTTCACCTCAAAGCAGATTCTCAGACTGGCAATTATATTAATGGGTTTAACATTGAGCTTTACACAGGTTTTACTTGTCGGCAGATATTCATTAATAGTAATGGTGTTCACGTTATTTGTTGCATTTGGTGGTGGATATCTCTTTGGAAGACTGTTCAAAATGGACTGGAGGTTGTCCAGCCTTATCTCTGCAGGAACAGGCATATGTGGCGGCTCCGCCATTGCTGCTCTTGCTCCAACCATTGATGCAGAGGATAAGGATATAGCATATGCAATTTCTGCTACTTTTTTGTTTGATATATTAATGGTAATACTTTTCCCTTTGGCAGGAAGATATTTGGGGATGAGTGATATTGGGTTTGGATTGTGGGCAGGAACTGCTATTAATGATACATCCTCTGTTGTTGCAGCTGGATATGCCTTCTCAGATGCAGCAGGTTCTTTTTCTGTAATAGTTAAGCTTACCAGGACACTTTCTATAATCCCTGTGGTATTAATCTTCTCCATGATAAATGCAAAACTAAAGGAAAAATCAGCGGATAGACAGGGCACAGTAGCAAGAAATAAAGTCAGTATAAAGAGTATATTCCCTTATTTCATACTTATGTTTCTTCTGATGGTTGCAATAAAGAGTATTGGGGTCTTACCTGTTGTTGTTAGTGACGGCGCTGCTACACTAAGTAAGTTCCTCATGGTTATGGCACTCGGAGCAATCGGACTTAAGACTAACTTCAAGCAGGTTGCTAAGGCCGGATTAAAGCCAATGCTTCATGGTTTCATAATTTCTACACTTGTTGTAGTGGTTGCGCTTCTGGTGCAGCTCATGCTTGGCCAACTTTAGTTGACTGAATAAGAATCAATCCAAGCTTAGGGGCACACAAATTAAGAACTTCCAGAAACGCTGCAATATAGAACCAGCTAATATAAAAGAAAATTTATATTGGACAGTAAATTTTGAAACAAGTTAATTTAGTACAAATTATATGGCCAAACAATATGGGACAGCTAATATAGTAAATAATTGGTCACCTATTATAAAAGCCCTGTAATCTATAAATACATATAGATACAGGGCTTTTATCGTGTATCTGTGTTAAGATTGACTTAATCCTCTTCTCTGTACTTTGCCATAAGAGATTTGAATAGTTCCGCACTGGTAGGAGGTGTATAGGTAATTGTATTCGCTCCTGCCTCAATTGTTTGTATGATACTATCTTCCGTTGGTCCCCCAGTAGCAATGATGGGGACGTCAGGGAACTTATCTCTAATTCTCCTTACAACGTCAGCGGTCTTTGATGCGCATGATACATTAAGGATAGATGCCCCAGCACTAATTCTCGCAGCAATATCTGTATCTTGCTTTGCAACAGTAACTATAACAGGTATGTCCAAGGTGTCTCTTAGTTTTGAAATAATTTCATTCCTTGTAGGCGCATTTACCACTACCCCAAGCGCGCCCTGATGTTCAGCATGCATTCCGAGATTAATAACTCTCTTTCCGGTAGTTGTCCCTCCACCAATTCCGCATAACACAGGTATATCAGATACTGAAATTATAGCGTGTGTTATAACTGGCTGGGGTGTAAAAGGGTATACTGCCATTACCGCATTGGCATTACAATTCTTGATAATAGCAACGTCTGTTGAAAACAACAGAGACTTTATTGTCTTTCCGAATATTCTCATTCCACTGGCTGTATTAATGATTTCAGGAACTCTTACCATGTGCTTACGAAGATTTCCTTGAATTTCTGGAACATACATAAAAATTACCCCCTTCTATAATCATAATATGCACTGTTATAGCACATTTAGTATTTACAGCACTGGGCTTTACCAAATGACTTTGTAGTAAGATTTTATCATAAAAAACATCATGGGTAAAATAGCTAATAATTTGAGGAAATACATTGCGTTATAAATGTCTAAATATGACTCTGAAATCATAAAAGATATTGAATGGGCTTTTTTTATGTGATTTTGCACCCATATGGCTAATTACTTAATTCCAATATATAAAATAACCAAAATTTTCGACATTTTTTCAAATAAACTATTGAAATTGTTTAAATGATAAACTATAATTTAAACTGCATCACGGAAACGATTCCAGTAACGTTACCGGAACGTTTGACATTTTAACATTTAGGAGGAAAGACTAGAAATGATGAAAAAGCTTTTAGCAATGGTTATGGCAGCATCAATGATGTTTTCACTAGCTGCTTGTGGTAACAATACCACTTCTGACTCAACAGGGGCTAATGGAAGCACCAAAGGGGAAATCTACTACCTCAACTTCAAGCCAGAAATAGCTGAAGTATATGAGGAAATTGCAAAAGTGTATGAGCAAGAAACAGGTGTTAAGCTTAAGGTTGTAACTGCTGCATCAGGAACCTACGAGCAGACACTCAAAGCTGAAATGGAAAGATCAGATGCTCCAACTCTCTTCCAGATAAATGGTCCTAAGGGATATGCCAACTGGCAAGATTACTGCAAAGATTTAAAGGATACTGAGCTTTATAAGCATTTAACAGACAAATCACTTGCAGTTGAAGTTAATGGCGGTGTTTATGGAATTCCTTACGTTGTAGAAGGTTATGGAATAATCTATAATAACGCAATTATGGAAAAGTATTTTGCTCTTCCAAACAAGGCAACTGATGTAAAGAGCGTTGAAGAAATCAACTCTTTTGATAAGCTTAAGGCCGTTGTAGAAGATATGACAAAGAACAAGGAAGCTCTCGGCATCAAGGGTGTATTCGCTAGCACTTCACTCAAGCCAGGAGAAGACTGGAGATGGCATACTCACCTTGCAAATATACCATTATACAATGAATTCTCAAAGAACAATGTTGATTTAGCAAGTGATGCAACAAAGGAAATCAGCTTCCAGTTCTCAGACAACTTCAAGAATATTTATGATCTATACATCAACAACTCAACTGTTAGCTCAAAGCTTCTTGGAACTAAGCAGGTAGCAGACTCAATGGCTGAATTTGCACTTGGCCAGGCAGCTATGGTTCAAAATGGTAACTGGGCGTGGTCACAGATTAAGGACATTGATGGAAACACAGTAAAAGAAGAAGATGTTAAGTTTATGCCAATATACACTGGTATTGAAGGTGAAGATAAACTCAGTATTTCAACTGGTACAGAAAACTTCTTTGCAATCAATGCAAAGGCTTCACCTGAAAAGCAAAAGCTTGCTGAAGACTTTATGTACTGGTTGTTCTCAAGTGAAAAGGGTAAATCATTTGTTACTAATGACTTAGGCTTCATAGCTCCTTTTGATACTTTTGGAGAAACTGAAGTGCCAAATGACCCACTCGCTAAGGAAGTTGTTAGATGGATGAACAATGAAAGCACATCAATTATACCTTGGAACTTTACTATTTTCCCAAATCAGACCTTCAAGGATAACTTTGGTGCAGCTCTTCTTAAGTATTCACAGGGTAATATGGAATGGAACGCTGTTAAGACTCAGGTTGTAAACGATTGGAAGGCAGAAAGCGCTAAGTAATTAATGTTACTTTAGTTGCTAGAATCAATCAAAATTTATTTTATATGCAAGTACGACTCTGGCCTATAAAGGCATAAAGTACTTCATGTTTATTATCGAGCTGCCCCGCCAAATACGGGCGGGACAGCTTATTTTTATCAAAAAAAACACAAGGTGGTTAAGCCTAAGAGAGGATATTATGGAGAAAAATATAAAGAAATATTTTGGCATATTTGTATTACCCACACTAATCGCCTTTATTATTGCATTTATAGTGCCTTTTTTTATGGGTCTATACCTTTCTTTTACAAAATTTACTACTATATCAAATAGTGAATGGGTTGGATTTGATAACTATATAAAAGCTTTTGAGGAAGGTTCAAACTTCTTGGGAGCTCTGCTATTTACATCTAAATTCACAGTAGTAGCAGTAATCTCAGTTAACCTTATAGCTTTTACAATTGCAATGCTTCTTACAAAAGGTATTAAGGGAACAAATTTATTCAGAACTGTATTTTTCATGCCAAACCTTATTGGTGGTATCGTATTGGGTTATATCTGGCAATTGATTATCAATGGTGTTCTTATTAATACACTTGGTGTTGATATCACCTTTGATGCAAAATACGGATTCTGGGGTTTAGTAGTATTGATGAACTGGCAGATGATTGGTTATATGATGATAATCTACATTGCCGGTATTCAAAATATCCCTGAGGAATTGATGGAAGCAGCAAAAATTGATGGTGCGACAAAGCCGCAGATACTGCGTCATGTAACACTTCCAATGGTTATGCCATCAATCACAATTTGTACCTTTTTGACGCTGACAAACTCATTTAAGCTATTTGACCAAAACTTTGCACTAACTGCAGGTGCACCAGGCGACGCCTCATCAATGCTTGCACTCGATATATACAAGACCTTCTATGGCCGTGTTGGTTATGAGGGCGTAGGTCAAGCTAAGGCAGTAATGTTCTTCCTTATGATAGCAGTTATTGCATTTATTCAGCTATATTTTACTCGTAACAAGGAGGTAGAGCAATAATGACAAAACCTAAATTATTTAATAAAGTTGTAGTAGCTATAATGATAGTTCTTGCATTCGTGTTTTTAGCTCCGATATTTATTGTTCTATTGAACTCCTTTAAAGGTCAGTTCTATATATCGGACCAACCGTTTCAGCTACCTACAGCCGAGACCTTTGTTGGCCTTAAGAACTACATTACAGGAATAGATAAGACATCCTTTATAAGTGCTTTCGGATACTCTTTGGGTATTACTGTTCCTTCTGTAGCGGCAATAGTTTTATTCACATCTATGACAGCTTGGTATATTGTACGTGTAAAAAGTTCATTTACTAAACTTCTTTATTACACAATAATAGCAAGCATGATTGTACCATTTCAGATGGTAATGTTTACAATGTCAAAGGTTGCAAACGTTTTAAGTCTTGATAATCCAGTTGGAATAATAGTGTTATACCTTGGTTTCGGTGCAGGTTTATCAGTATTCATGTTTTCAGGCTTTGTAAAGAGTGTCCCACTTGAAATTGAAGAAGCAGCTACAATAGACGGATGCAATCCTCTACAACTATACTTTGGAGTTGTCTTCCCAGTATTGAAGCCTATATCAATAACAGTTTCAATACTAAATGCAATGTGGATATGGAATGACTACCTCTTGCCAGCATTGGTAATAGGAACAAACTATAAAACAATACCTGTAGCAGTGCAGTATCTTCAGGGTGGTTACGGTTCAAGAGATATGGGTGCCCTAATGGCAATGCTTATTCTTGCTATTATTCCAATAGTTGTATTTTACTTGTTTGCTCAGAAACACATCATAAAAGGTGTTGTCGCAGGAGCAGTTAAAGGGTAAAATATACTCATGGAAAAAGGGGGAAATCAGGCATGAGTAATGTTACAATTAAAGATATTGCAAGAGAGGCAGGGTTCGCCATAAGTACGGTATCTAGAGCTCTCAATAATCATCCTGATGTCAGCGAAGAGACCAAAAAAAGAGTACAGGAAGTCGTTGACGCCTACAACTTTGTACCGAACAACAATGCAAAAAAGCTTAAACAGCAAACTACTACTGTAATTGCAATTATTATAAAAGGAACATTTAATACAATGTTTGCATCAATTGTTGAGCAAATGCAGCACAGAATTACTCACTACGGCTTCCACTCAGAGTCTTATTATCTAGAAGAATGGGAAGACGAGGTTAGATTTGCCATTCAAATCTCTACCGAGAGGAAGCCAGTAGCAATTGCATTTTTGGGTGGTAATATTGAAAGCTTCAAGACAAGCTTTAATAGTATTACCATACCGTCTGTGCTTGTCACAACACCTGCATCGGAGCTCGACTTTACTAACCTTTCCAGCGTTTGTACCGATGATATTCAAGGCGCTTATCGTGCTGTTGAGTACTTGGTCCAAAATGGCCATAGGAAAATCGGAGTAATTGGAGGCAGCTTGGAAAGTTCATTTACCAGCAGGCAGAGATATACGGGCTGTGCTAACTATTTTCGAGAAAACGGTATTGTGTTTGATACAAGTAAACAATACCGCCCTGCAAGATTCTCTTATTCAGATGCATATGATGCTATGAAATCATTATTAGATAGCTGCCCTGATATCACTGCAGTATTTGCTATGAGTGATGTTATGGCCATGGGTGCAATTAGAGCACTCATTGATTTAGGTAAAAAAGTTCCTGAAGATATTTCTCTTATAGGCTATGATGGCATCGAACCCTCACAATACTATACCCCTAGACTTGCTTCTATTAAACAGGAGCAGGATCAAATTGCAAAGAGCAGTGTAGATATTCTTATATCCTGCATTAGAAAAAAATCTGATGCAGTTCACCAAATTATTCCCTTTCATCTTATAGAAGGGGAAAGCGTCAAGAAAATATAATTTAGGATTAATAATATGATAACTAACAAACAATCCCCTATGGAAAGAGGGGCTGGTATACTGTTGCCTATTAGCAGGCTGCCATCCCCCTATGGTATAGGCTCTTTTGGCGACCATGCATATGAATTTGTAGATTTTCTTAAAAGGTCAGGACAGAAATACTGGCAGGTTCTTCCCCTAGGACCAACCAGCTATGGTGATAGTCCCTACCAAAGCTTTTCTGCTTTTGCAGGAAACCCTTACTTTATAGATTTAGATATTTTAATTAGTGAAGGACTGCTTACACAATCAGAAGTTAACTCTGTAAATTGGGTTACTGGTAGTCAGATAGATTATGCGCAGCTTTTTGAGGAACGTTTAAAGCTGCTAAGAGTGGCATTTAAAAGAAGCAAACATGAAGCTCATGCTTCATACCATACGTTTTGTGATAATAATTCTTTCTGGTTGCAGCATTACAGTAGCTATATGGCTATTAAGACTCATTTTGGACACAAAGCATGGCAATGCTGGCCCGAAGATATAAGATTTAGGCAACCAGATGCATTAGAAAAGTACAACTCACTACTCGCTGACGATATTAACTTCTGGAGTTTCTGCCAGTACAAGTTTTTCGAACAGTGGTTGAAGCTTAAGTCATATGCCAATGAAAATGGTATTGAAATAATTGGAGATATTCCTATTTATGTTGCTATGGATAGCTCAGATGTTTGGGTAAACTTTGAATTATTTGATTTGGATAATG
>JAEYTP010000004.1 GCA_023433945.1 Bacillota bacterium
TTTTACCTTCTCTAGCTTACACCAAGGAGTACTTCCCATAATTCCAAGTAACATGGCGCGGGAAACAGCGTCATACATTAAATTTAAGCTGGAATTTCCACCGATAATAATCTCATTGGTAGCAACACCTAACATTTCACCAAAAAGTGCTTTTGCTTCTGGAAGTCCATCAAGTCCACCATAATTCCTTGCATCAGTTCCATCATCTGCTTTTTTCAATTCGGACGACTTTATATCCAGCATATCCATGCTCAAATCAAGCTGCTCGGTACATGGTTTTCCACGAGTCATATCAAGCTTGAGATTTTGAGCTTTAAATACTTCATAACGATTTTGAAGTTCATTAATTATAGCATTTAATTGTTCCTTTGATAATGATTTAAAGTCTGACATAATAATCCCCTTTCAATACCTTTACGCTATGTAGCTTAACCTAAAATTATTCTAATACACATTATATTTTTTTGCAAGTTTATTATATTATATATTCATAATATTTTTAATTGTATATTAATAGTATATGTATATGAGCATTAAATGCAGGATGTGATTTAATAAATTTCAATCATAATGTATACATTTTATCTAATTTATTAGGCTCATAAAATACAAAATTTATCAATATAGTATAAAAACATAGATAATACTTGAAAAGGAAGGAAAAAATAAAAAAATCGTGAAAAATTAAGACAAAAAAGCACAACCCAAATATCCTTGATGAATTGCGCTTCTTTAATACAGTTAAATAACATATCTTTACTGAACAAAAAAAAGAAGCAAATCAAAACGATCGCTTCACTGAGAAATTTTATTAAATCTATCTTTACACGTAACATAAATGACATGACACTGATTGCAAAATATATACGGCATAACTTAGTTTATTTAACAACCTGTTTTATCACTCTCATAAAATTCAAACCGGCAATTTTATCAACCAGCTGCTGACTGTAGTTGAGTCTAAGTAACTCATTAAATATTTTATAGATGTCCTGAACGCCATCAAGTCCGACTGGAGTACTATCGATGCCATCATAATCTGCACCAAGGCCCAGTGTATCTTCCCCGGTAAGTGCAACTATATGCTCTATATGCTTAATAACACAGGTCAAGTCAGCGTTTCCATCGTTTGCAAGAAAATCAGGACAAAGGTTTATACCGGTGACTCCCCCGTTTTCTTTCAATGCAAGAAGTTGATTGTCTGTAAGATTCCTTCTGTGTCCACATATACTCTTAGAATTAGAATGGCTTGCAATAATAGGCGCCGTCGTCCTGTTAATTACATCCCAAAAACCTGACTCCGACAAATGAGATACATCAACCATCATTCCCAACCTATTCATTTCGCTAACGACTTCAATGCCAAAAGGAGTGAGCCCTCCACCGGTAATAGCATCAGCTACACCATCTGCAATCTGATTTCTGTAATTCCATGTAAGTGTGATGGCTCTTACACCTAGTCGATACAGCATTCTAAGTGCTGAAATGCTTCCCTCCAAGGCATCTCCGCCTTCGATAGTAAGCACAGCAGCTATCTTTTGGTGTTTGATTGCCGACATAATCTCGTTGTAATTACAACATAACATTATGTCGTTACTATTAATTTTAATTTCATTATAAAGGCGGTCAATAATGTCCATTGCTCGCCTTAATCCGCCCATTTTTGCCTGCGTTGGAGAAATATATGCGGCAAAAAACTGAACAAAGCCATCTTCATAGTTTTTTAGCCTTTTTATATCAATATGTCCCTTGTTTTCTAAAAGGTCTTCCTTTGAATCCATTATAGTTGTAATGGTATCTGAATGTGCGTCTACAATTAACATGTGAGTCCTCCATTAACCTGATTAAAAACATTGTAATAAGAAAAATAACGATATTACTAGATTTAAAAAGCGTTCTTCAATAGCTGCAGATTCTGTATTTCATGTAAACTATTATAGTATATCTCAATTACATCAAACCTTACACAGCAATTTTTGCAACGGTTTTGTGACAAATAGATATTTGCAAGCATCTTGATTTTTTGCTGCTTTTCATATGTAACTGCTTCTCTAGGCAAACCGAAAGAACAAGATGATCTCGCTTTTACCTCTATAAAACAAATATATTCTGCATCGTAAGCAATTATATCAATTTCTCCAAATCTGCTTACTCTGAAATTCTGTTTGATTATTTTGTAACCATTACTTGTGAGATATTCACATGCTTGTTGCTCAGCCCATGCCCCTATTTTGCGCTTGTTGAAGACCGGTTCATTTTTGACCGCTATTTTAGAATGAACAGGTACACTATCTTCTAATGGTGCATGTTGTGATGCAGCTGTTATATGAGCAGGTGCATTATCCTCTAATGGTGCATATTGTGATGCAACTGTTTTATGAGCAGATGCATTACCCTCTAATGGTGCATATTGTGATGCAACTGTTTTATGAGAAGATGCATTATCTTTGAATGATTTGTCTTTATGAGTCGGTTTTTGTATGTCTTCAACTCTATTGTGCTTATCCATATGTACCCCTTTGAAGCTGTCTCTCCATATGAGTGCTATCTATTCAAGTGGTGTATTCAAGCTGTCTAGTCAAACAATCTATTCAATCGGTTTAATCAAACTGACTATTCATACTACCTATTCAAACTGTATATTCAAGTGGTCTATTCAAACGACTATTCAAACTGTATATTTAAGCGATCTATTCAAGCGGTCTAATCAAACTATCTATTCAAACGGTCACCGTAATACTTATCAACATTTCCGATAAAGAGCAATATTTCAGCTACAACATCATATATTTCAGGCGGAATCTCATCCCCAATGCTTAATGAAGAAAGTGTATTTGCGAGGTTTGCATCCTTGTAAACAGGTACATTGCTTTCGTTTGCTTTATCAATAATCCTTTGTGCAACCTCGCCTTTTCCTGTGGCAATGACTTTAGGCGCTCTATCGGTATCAGGTGAATATTGAAGAGCAGCGGCCTGCTTAATTTCTTTATTTTTGTCAACTGCTCTTTTTTCTACTCTCTTATTTACCATTTGTACTGCCTCCTAGAGGGTAATGTCTATACTGTTTGGCTTCTTTATAAACTCTTTCTGAGCCTCTGTCTCAAAGTTTATTATGTTTAATGGTTCATCCAAAAGCTTAAAAGTATAGTCCACTAATCTATAGCCCTTTGACAACAGTGAATTATAAAGCTCTCTATGACTCTCCTTCATAACAGGGAAAATGTCACTGTTTTCAAGGCGAAAATTTGTGCTTATATCCTTTTTGTCAATACTCAACAATGTATCAATACGCCCTGCATTTTGGCTATCTAAAGAAATAAGTACTGTGAGGTTTGACGGGTCTAGCTTCTTTGATTTTGAACCCCTTTTTAGCATATATAGCTCACCAGTGATATCCTTATTGAACATGCTAAGCGGCAGCTGCATATATGAGCTGTAATTATTAAGCTGATTTAAGAAACTCATGTTACTGTCTAGACTACCTGACAGATTTATCATAGATTCTCTTGCAAAGCCATTTAATTGCGAAGCTAAGTGCTTTATGCTCGATACACTATCCTGTAGATCTTTAAATAGTTTCATTGGGTTTAATAACTGGTTATCATCTGAATCCAGCTTAACAAACAAGCTTTTGAGGTTATCTGCTTGCGCCTTTAGTTCTTTATTCGGAGATTGCTCAGCCAAGCTTTCCATATTGTGAAGCTTTGAAAGCAGATTTGCAGTTTGTGAATCTAATTGCTTAACAAGTGCATTGTCTTTGAAGCTTGTTGAAAGAGAGCTCAAGCTGGATTTTAATGCATCCAACCTCGATATTAATGCCTTGTTATCAGACGGCGCTGCGCCACCCTGAGCCGCATTCTGTGCCTGTACTGTGCCAGCTGCTCCACCCTGACCCTGTATAGTACCTGCCCCGCTCGCATTTTGTGCCTGTACCGTAGCTCCTGCACCGTCCCCGACCTGGGCAGCTGTTTGTGCCACGTTTTGTGCTGTATTTTGGGCTTGAGCAGCTGACATGCCAGTATTCTGTCCCTGTGCCGAAGATATACCGCCCTGAACATTACCGGTTTGCTGAGGGTCAGCTGCCTTCATGCCTGCAGCCGTGCCTCCAGTGGTGGCAGCATCTTGCTTGGCACTGTCCACGTTTAATGTGGCTGCAGCCTGTGCTGTCTGCGCTGATGCAGAGTTTGGGCCTGCCTGCGCGCCGCTAGCATTGCTCTGGCCTGCAAGAGGTGCCGTCGCACTGTTTTGTGCACCGCTCTGTGTTGCGGTAGCAGGCCCTGCACTTGACGTGTTAGCTGATGCTGAGCCGGCTGCAGCTTTATCGGAGGCTGCAACCTCGGTGGTAGTGCCCGTAGCAGCATTTGGTTGGCCAGCCGCGGCCGAGGTTGCAGCTGGGTTCGCGGTAGCACCGGTCGTAGCAGGCGACGCACTTGCGCCTTTAGCCATTGCTTGTAACGAATTGGAAAGTCCATCATCATTTGTAGCCAACTCACCCAATAGCTGCGTGAGCTTCTGCAATATAAGATTGGTTTGTTGACTTGAACTATCCTTATTATTAAGTAAACTTATTAAACTTTTTAGATTTGTTGTTATATCCGATAATTCTTGACTAAAATCACCCGTCAAATGCTGATTTATGACTTTAACAAGCTCATTTATATCATTGCCTATTTTGAGTCTGCCAGCTAAAAGGTTTTTCAACTTTTCAATGCTGCCATCGTCATTCATGCGTGTAGCTGTCACAAAGCTTGCTGCTTTTGCATCTATGTCGGTATTAGCCTTCATAACAGTAGCCGTTTGAGCAACCAATTCTCTAGTGATTGGAACATTTCGTTCTGTTAATGCTTTTGCGATTTGAATGTTTTCTTCGGTTGCAGGTATGTCCTGCTCAGAAAGTATATTCTTTATTGATGCAAGAGGGTCGATTTCAGCTTGTTGAACAGTATTTTTTACCGTCTCAAGTACCAGCCTTCCATCCGAAAACCCTTTTACGCTGAAATTCATATGTTCGCCAGCTTTTAATTGTTGGGGATTGAGTGTGTTGGCAGTGAATTTAGTACCATCAGATAACTTGAGCACTGCCTCGTTACCAGTGGTATTGATCACCTGAGCCCTAATTGTATCCCCTGGCTGAAGCTTTGACAAAATATCAGCATTGCCATTAGGCAATCCGTTATAGCCCATTATTTGCCCATCAATTCTCACGTTTTGTACCCCCTGATACATGGATTTAAGCTCTCAAGAAATATCTCTTATACATTAATAAAATTCTTTACGAAGCTTAATCTATGTATCGGACAAATACCGAATTTTTTAATAGCGGAAATGTGTTGAGCAGTTCCATATCCCTTATGAGTAGCAAATCCGTATTCGGGGTATTGAGAATCTAGCTCAGAAATAAGCCTATCTCTAGTAACTTTTGCAAGTATGGATGCAGCAGCAATAGAAAGGCTCAAGGCATCACCTTTTATTATAGGAAACTGTTTTGTGCTGATATCTTCTAATTTTACAGCATCGAGAAGTATGCAGTCTGCCTGCTGAGAAAGCCCGCAAATTGCTTCTCTCATTGCCTTTTTTGTAGCATTGAGAATATTTATTTCATCTATACATTTTTCATCTACGATTGAAATGCTATAGGCAAGGGCCCTCTGCTTTATTTCATCAAATAGCCTGTCGCGAACTGCTTCACTAAGCTTCTTTGAATCATTGACACCCTCTATTAACAACCCCTTAGGAAGAATTACGGCTGCAGCTACAACTGGCCCAGCTAAAGGGCCTCTGCCAGCCTCATCTACTCCGGCAATAAAGGAGTACCCTTCATTGTAAGCCATATTCTCGTATTCCAACATTTTTGTAAGACGAGCCAGCTCTTTATCTTGTTTTTGCTTTAGCTTGGCATATTTATCAAGTAGCTTATCAACATTGTTACCCTGTTCTTGTAGTACTTGAAGCTCATTTATTGCATCATTAACTTCTAGATCCTTGACCAAATCAAGTATCTGCTTTTGTGTCATCTTTTGCATTTTGACCTCACATTGCTTATCTTTTATAACTTAAATATTACTTTTCTGTATCCTTGTCTTCTGGAATATCATTTTGTTTATCGTCGTTTACAATATCATTGCTTATCGTCGTTTGGGATATCATTTTGCTTATTGTTTTTTGTAATATCATTGTTTATCGCCGTTTATATCGTTTTGATATGATATTTGGGGATATCATTTTGATTATCATCATTTGCGATATCATTTTGCTTATCGTCGTTTGCAATATCATTGCTTATCGTCGTTTGCAATAACATTTTGTTTATCGTCGTTTGCAATATCATTTTGTTTTTCGCCGTTTGCGATATCGTTTTGCTGCTTATCGTTTGCAATATCACTTGGTTGCTTGTCGCTTGATTCAATTGGCTGCTTGGCATATGGCTTTTCTAGTGTAATGCGACCAATCTTTCCGCCTCTGAATTCATCCAGTACTATAGCAGAAATTCTGGAATAATCTATTTCTCCCCTTGCAATAATACAGCCGCGTTTTCTGCCAACTGTCTCAAGCAGTTCCAACTTTCCAATATCCTTTACAGAATCATAATCCAGCTTGAAGCGGGTACATAAATTTTGAGGATAGGTTTGCAGTAATCTATAAAGTAACTCCATTGCTACTTCGGCAGTATCCAAAACATCGTCCTTAATGGCACCTGTAAAAGCAAGGTTCTTGCCAACCTCAACATCTTCAAACTTTGGCCATAATATACCCGGTGTATCCAAAAGCTCCATTTCAGGGCTTATTCTAATCCATTGCTTACCTCTTGTAACACCCGGCCTATCACCGGTAACAGTCATAGCCTTGCCCACAATTTTATTTATAAAGCTGGATTTACCTACATTTGGAATACCTACAACCATTGTACGTATAGGTGTAAATATTTTGCCTTTTGCTCTATCTCTCTCAATCTTAGGAGCCATAATCTCTTTGGCCCTGGCTTTTACTTCATTAATTCCCTTGCCTGTAATAGAGTTAATGAGAATACACTTAATACCCTGACTCTCATACCACCTAACCCATTGTCTGGAAATATTGTCGTCAGCTAAGTCCGATTTATTAAATACTACCAATCTTGGCTTGTTATTTACCAAGGAGTCTATTTCTGGGTTTCTGCTACTGAATGGTATCCTTGCATCCAGCAATTCAATTACAACATCCACCAGCTTGAGATTCTCGGCTATAAGCCTTCTTGTTTTGGCCATGTGACCGGGAAACCATTGAATATTCATAAAAAAAGTTCCATTCCTTTAAATTTATTTGTAGTAGTATTACATTTAAAGCTTAATTTAAATGGCACACTATTTATTGGTCATTACTGTTGTCTGCATTATCATATACGCCACCAAACTCTGAGAATGGCCATATTCTGAAAACAGCCTTACCTACAACCTTATCTATGTCTATAGTTCCAATTTTTCTAGAATCAAGGCTTTGTAATCTATTATCACCCATAACAAAAAGCTTATTCTCTTCTACTGTGTAAGGCAGCTTCATACCATTTGACTCTGTATATTGATCCTTTATATATGGTTCGTCAAGCTCAATGAATTCCGTCTCTCCTGCATTCTTTCTATATACCTTGCCATCCTTAATATCAATAACGTCTCCAGGTAAACCTATAACTCTCTTAATATAATCAACTTCCCCGGGATTAGCAATAGGTAAATACTTTAGCACGCCCTCAAACTTACCTTCCTCATGCACAAATACTATAATATCACCACGCTTTGGTTCTCCAGTCATGTAACCTGTCTTATAAACAATAACATGCTGACCATCATGCAAGGTACTTTCCATTGAGTTCATTGTAACCTTATAGGTTGAAAATATGAATGCCTTAATTAGCATTGAAATAACAAGAGCTGCTACTATTACTACTACCCATTCAAAAATTTCTTTGCCTATTGAATTTTTCTTTTTAGCTGGTTTCACCTGATTTTCAGTAACTTTATTGTTTGCTAGGTTCTCTTCATTAGCTGCTTTATCTATATATACATCTACATCATCAATAAGGTCAGTATCGCTCACAGCGTTACTTTCTAGACTATCAGAAGGATTATTTTGTACCGTTACCTCTCGTGACTGCTCATTTTCATTATTATCAAAATCATCAAATTCTCTATTATTCATGAATTACTATCCTTTCGGTTTTAAGATTATGTATTTCTTAAAATTCAGCAAAGGCCATTTTGCCTTAAAACAACATATCTATTATATAAAAATATCATATTTTTTTCAAATTAAAAAAGTATTAACAAAGTAAGAACAAAAAGTAATACCATAAAATTAAAAAACCCAAGGGAAAAATCCCTTGAGTTTTCAATTTCAACTTCTAAATATTAAAGCTTTTCCTTAAGCTTAGCAGCCTTACCAACTCTATCACGTAGGTAGTAGAGCTTAGCTCTTCTTGCAACACCTTTTCTAACCACATCAATATGGTCAATTCTTGGTGAGTTAACAGG
>JAEYTP010000080.1 GCA_023433945.1 Bacillota bacterium
CTCACAAGGTATGCGGTGAATGTGGATATTATGATGGCAAACAAGTAGTTAAAGTAGAAGCTAAATAATTATATTGTCATTAAAGCAGCAGGCTCAACGTAGTCATGCTGCTTTTTTGTGACAATAATTCTTGAGTCGATAATGTTGTATTTGACTTCGTAAAACTGTACATAATAAGATAAATGCAGAGAATATGAAGTACTTTGTATTAGTTATACACATAATGCTGTAATTTTTACAACACGAAAGGACGGGTTTAGAGTTGTCCTCAAAAAATAAGGTTTGCGCTATACAAAAAGGAAGCATTGCTGAAGAGGCAGATATTGAAGTAGGAGATGTACTTCTTTCTATAAATTCGCAGGTTATCGAAGATATCTTTGATTACAGGTTTTATTGTCTTTCAGAAGAATTGCTACTGGAAGTTCAAAAGCCTAATGGTGAGATATGGGAAATAGAGATTGAAAAAGACGAAAATGAGGACTTGGGTATTGAGTTTGAAGACTCAATGATTGAGGCAAGAAGCTGTACAAATAATTGTATTTTTTGCTTTATTGACCAGTTACCAAAAGGCATGAGGGAAACTGTTTACTTTAAAGATGATGATTCCAGACTTTCTTTTCTTTCTGGTAACTATGTTACTCTTACAAACATTAAGGAAGAGGATTTAAAGAGAATAATAAGGTATAGGATGTCCCCTATTAATGTTTCGGTTCATACCACAAATCCGGAACTAAGAGTTAAAATGCTCAACAACCGCTTTGCCGGCGATGTATTGGATAAAATAAAAATGCTTACTGATGCAGGCATAGAGGTGAATTGCCAGATTGTGCTGTGCAAAAACATAAATGACGGTCAGGAGTTGGACAAAACTATCAGCGATTTGGTGTGCCTTTACCCTGATATGAAAAGTATTTCGGTGGTACCGGTTGGTATCACAAAATATAGAGAGAACTTATTCGAGCTTGAACCTTTTGATAGGGACAGTAGCCGGAATGTTATCAAACAGGTACATGATTGGCAGAGAAAGCTCATGGATGAAAAGGGCTCTTCTATTGTATATCTGGCAGATGAATTTTATATAAATGCAGGATATGAAATTCCTGATCATAATCATTACGAAGAATTTCCACAGATTGAAAATGGTGTTGGGCTGCTTGCTTTGTTAATACATGAAGTGGGTACAGCTTTGAAGAGAAAAGCAAGACAGGTCGAAAAAAGGAATATTAGCATTGCAACAGGTAGACTTGTCTATGAAAATATATTAAAATTGGTAGATAGTATCACATCTGTATATAGTCAGATTAGTGTTAATGTATATGCGATTGAAAATGATTTTTTTGGTCCTATGGTTACTGTGAGTGGACTGCTGACAGGACGGGACATTATAAATCAGCTGAAAGATAAGCCTTTGGGGGATGAATTGCTCATTACACGAAGTATGCTCAAAGCAGGAGAAACAGTTTTTCTGGACGACTGTACTGTCCAACAGCTTGAGCAGGAGCTAAAAGTTAAGGTTCGCATTGTAGAGAATAACGGCAAGGATTTTGTAAATGCAATTACCGGAAAGTAGAAAGGGAGGTACAGCAAGTGCCAAAACCAATAGTTGCAGTAGTTGGCAGACCGAATGTCGGAAAGTCAACATTTTTTAATTATCTTGCGGGTAGCAGGATATCCATAGTTGAAGATACCCCTGGTGTTACCAGAGATAGAATTTATACCGAAGTTGAATGGCGTAGCAGAAAGTTCACCATGATTGACACAGGTGGAATTGAGCCATATTCAGAAGATATAATAATGCAGCAAATGAAACGACAGGCGGAAATAGCCATAGAGACCGCGGATGTAATAATTTTTATGGTAGATGCAAAGGATGGTATGACAGCCACTGACAAAGAGGTAGCTACCATGCTGAGAAAATCCCATAAGCCCATTGTACTTACTGTCAATAAGGTTGACAAAGTTGGTGATCCGCCACCAGAGGTATATGAATTTTATAATTTAGGAATGGGCGATATGATTGTAATATCATCCGTTCATGGTTTAGGTATGGGGGATGTGCTGGATGCAGTTTATGACCATTTTCCTGATGAAAACAATGAAGAAGATGATGATGAGACCATAAAGGTTGCGGTTGTAGGTAAACCAAATGCGGGCAAGTCCTCACTAATCAATTCAATACTAGGTGAAGACAGGGTAATTGTCAGCAATATACCGGGTACTACTAGAGATGCAATTGATACCCATGTAGAAAAAGATGGACAGAAATTTACCTTCATTGATACCGCAGGTATAAGAAAGAGAAGTAAAATAAACGAAAATATTGAAAAATACAGTGCAATCCGCTCTTGGACAGCCATAGAAAGAGCTGATGTATGTCTCATAATGATTGATGCTGAAGATGGAGTTACCGAGCAAGACACCAAGATTGCAGGTTATGCTCATCAACAGGGCAAAGCATCTATAATTGTTATTAATAAATGGGACCTTATAGAAAAACAGACAGGAACACTCGAGGAATATAGAAAAACAGTGCATGAAAAGCTTGGTTTCATGACCTATGCTCCTGTTATTTTTATTTCTGCAAAAACCGGACAAAGGGTTCACAAAATATACGAGCTGATTAAGTATGTTGCTGATCAAGCAGCATTTAGAATTTCCACAGGAATGCTTAATGACCTTGTATATGATGCTGTTGCAATGGTTCAGCCGCCTTCAGATAAAGGAAAGAGGCTAAAGATTTATTATATGACGCAGGCTGCCATTAAACCACCAACGTTTATTATTTTCGTAAATGACTTGGAGCTTTTCCATTATTCATATGAACGATATCTTGAAAACCAACTTAGAAAAAGTTTTGGTTTTGAGGGTACCCCGATACGGTTCATTCATAGACAACGTGACAAGGAAGAGGAATAAGACGCTATAAAAATAGTTTTCTGCTTTGAGAAAGGAATGTAAATTCATGGGGTTGTTTATTGGTAAAATTATTCTTGTTTTATTAATTGGATACTTACTTGGGAGTTTAAATACCTCAATACTGGTAGGTAAACTCTATGGCACTGATATTAGGAAGCATGGCAGTGGAAATGCCGGCATGACTAATACACTTAGAACCCTTGGAAAGGTTGCTGCCCTACTTGTTATTGTAGGTGATATGGTAAAAGGAATTTTGGCATTTATCATTGGTAATTTGATTATTAGCAACAGTATACCCCCTGAAATCACTATCAATGTTATAGGTATTGGCGGGATGGCTGGTGGTATAGCAGCTATTGCGGGTCACAATTGGCCACTTTATTTTGGGTTTAAGGGTGGTAAAGGAATACTAACCTCATTCTCAGTTGTCCTAATGATGGACTGGAAATTAGGTCTCATACTTTTAGGATTATTTGTAATTATTGTGGTATTAACAAGATTTGTATCATTGGGGTCCATTATTGCTTCGATAGCATTTCCTATAACAGCTTTTATTAAGGGTAACGGAATAGTATTTACTGTATTTGCCGCTATTTTGGCTGTTTTAGCTATTATAATGCATAGATCAAATATAAAGAGGTTATTGACTGGAACAGAAAGAAAGCTAGGTTCCAAGAAAGAATAACTTTTCAAATACTGCTTGAAGGGAATGATTGTATAATGAATAAGAAAGTTGCAATAATAGGTGCAGGAAGTATGGGAACTGCAATGGCAGTGCTTTTATCTAAGAATGAGAATGATGTAAGCTTATGGTCACCTATCCAGGATGAAATTGATATGCTAAAGGACAAAAGAGAGCATATTACTAGATTACCAGGAGTAAAGGTGCCGGAGACAATAAAATTAACTACCGATATGGCCCAGGCTGTAAAGGATTGTGAGGTAGTTGTTCTAGCAGTCCCATCACAAACAACAAGGCAGAATTGTAATGCCCTTGCAAAGCTGATATCAAAGAAGGCCATAGTTGTTACATGTTCAAAGGGAATTGAGGATGGAAGCTGTAAACTATTATCAGAAATAATGGCTGAGGAGTTACCCGAAAATCCTATAGCTGTATTATCAGGACCAAGTCATGCAGAAGAAATAGGAAGAGATGTTCCTACAACAGTTGTAGCAGCTTCTGAAGATATAAAAATAGCACAAGTATTACAGGATTTATTCATGACACCAACCTTCAGAGTTTATACAAATACTGATGTTGTTGGTGTTGAACTAGGCGGTGCTCTCAAAAATGTTATCGCACTTTGTGCCGGTGTTTCTGACGGATTAGGTTTTGGAGACAATACAAAGGCGGCTTTGATGACCAGAGGAATTGCTGAAATATCTAGACTTGGAGAGGCTATGGGTGGAAGCAGTGAGACCTTTGCGGGACTTACAGGTGTAGGTGACTTGATTGTAACCTGTACAAGTATGCATTCAAGAAATAGAAGAGCAGGCATCCTTATTGGTCAAGGAAAAAGTGTTGATGAAGCTCTAAAGGAAGTTAACATGGTTGTAGAAGGAGTTGCAACTACAAAGCCTGCATATACATTATCACAGAAACTCAATGTTTCTATGCCAATTACCGAAGAAGCATACAGGGTTTTATTCGAGGGGAAGGACCCTAGACAGGCAGTTATTGACCTTATGACCAGGGATAAAAAGACTGAAATGTAAAATAATGCAATAAAAAGTACTCTAATGTAAATAGTAATACGAAAAACATCCAACTATAAGAATTAAATGAAATATGTTATGTAAAGATAATTCATAAATTAAGGATATTAGTGATAAGAGTGTGCGTGAAATACCACACTGTTAACGCTAATATCCTTTGTTAGTTTTAGGTAATTTTCTAAAAATGAAAGTTTGTATTGCTAAAAATTCATATTTTGAATATAATCTTTATAACAAATATTTGTAAATTTTAATTTTTATAGGGGGTTTATTATGAAAAAGAGAATTTTGGCATTAGCACTTTCTATGGTAATGATGGTATCACTCTTTGGAGGATGCGGAACAAAGTCCGGTGGAGACACAATCAAGATTGGTACAATTCAGCCAATCAGCGGTAAGTTATCATTATATGGTACTCAGACAAGAGATGCGATTCAGATGGCAGTTGATGAGATCAACGAAAAGGGTGGCGTACTTGGCAAGAAGCTCGAATTAGTTGTTAAGGATGACGAAGCTAACCCAGAGAAAACATTGAGTAATTTCACAAAGCTTGCTTCATCTGACAATATTGTTGGACTTGTGGGAGCATTAACTAGTAACTGTACTCTTGCAATAACAAAGCAAGCACAGCAAAGAAAGATTGTTATGATTACACCATCATCAACAAACGATACAGTTACAGACGCTGGTGACTACATATTTAGAGCTTGCTATAACGACTCATTCCAGGGTACAGTAGTAGCTAAATTTGCGCAGACTGACTTAAAAGCAAAGACTGCAGCAATTCTTTATGATGTAACTAACGATTATTCAAAGGGCCTTATGGAAAACTTCAAAAAAACTTTCACTGAAAATGGTGGAACTGTAGTTGCTGAAGAATCATACAGCTCAGGAGACAAGGACTTTAAGGCACAGTTGACAAACATCAAGGGAAAGAATCCAGATGTACTATTCTTGCCTGATTACTATTCAACAATTTCATTAATAGCTCCACAGGTTAAGAGTGCAGGTATTACAGTACCAATGCTCGGTGCTGATGGTTGGGATGAAGCTACAAGCACATCGGATGATTCAGTTGTAGGTTCTTACTACAGCAATCACTATGCACCTGATGCAGATGACGCAGAAGTAAAGGCTTTTGTTAGTAAGTTTAAGGCTAAGTACGACGCGACTCCAAATGCATTAGCTGCTTTAGGATATGATGCGGCATACATTTTAGCAGACGCTATTGAAAAGGCTGGGTCAGTTGAACCAGAAAAGATTAAGGCTGCTATGATGGAGACAGATGGTAAGTTTGTTACAGGAAATATTAAGTTCAATGAGAAGAGAAACCCTGTTAAATCAGCAGTTATGGTCAAGATTGAAAAGGGTGATGATGGCAAACTAAAGGGTTCATATGTATCAACAGTTAACCCATAATTTCTAGTAAAAATAGAAGTATTAGAGAGATTTACAATAACTAATAGTAGGATAACAGTATTCCTACTATTAGTTATTGGTTTATATTAATTTTTAATATTATAGGGATAAAAAAGGCTTTTAACTTGGTGAGGGGTGGGTAAATGCTACAATTTTTCATACAATTGCTCAACGGACTTTCTTTAGGAAGTATATATGCATTGATAGCATTAGGCTATACCATGATATACGGTATTGTTAAGCTTATAAATTTCGCTCATGGTGATGTGCTGATGATTGGTGCTATGACAGGATTTTTTGTATTATCAGCAATGGGGGGAGCAACGCCTCTATCATTAGTTGTTGCGCTATTGGCTTCAATGGCAGTTTGTGCACTTTTCTTTATTATTGTAGAAAAGGCTTGTTACAAGCCGCTTAGAAATGCTCCTAGAATTAATGCTCTCATTACAGCTATTGGAGTTTCGATACTCATTGAGAATGGTACTAGGGTAATACCATTTATTGGTCCAACCTATAGACTATTTCCTACAATACCTGGTATAAATGATTCGTTAAAGGAGGGTGTGGGCATCAGCAAGATGCAACTGATTGTTATTGGTATTTCAATTGCTCTTATGCTTGTGCTTACATACATTGTTAACATGACAAAAATGGGGAAGGCCATGAGAGCAGTTTCTCATGATCTAGATGCCTCCCTGTTAATGGGAATAGATATAAACAGGATTATTTCGTTTACA
>JAEYTP010000086.1 GCA_023433945.1 Bacillota bacterium
GACCAACCGGTTATGAGCCGGTTGCTCTAACCAACTGAGCTAAAGGCCCTTCAAAAACGGGCGAGTTTTAGTATATTAAAAAAAACTGATTATGTCAATAGAATAATTAATCTTTTTTGAAATAATAATAATTATTTTAGGAACACAAACATATTATTTGCTGATAAAATATATAAGTATTATATTGGTATTATTACGAATATTTATTATATCGTTTTAAATACATATTATTTTGGTAAAATAAAGGCTATAAACGAAAAAAGGAGACTTTAGATGAGCATTACTCAAAATCTTGAAAAGTTGTCTATGCTTACTTCAGTTGCAGGCTTTGAGAAGCAAGCCGCACAATCACTTTTGAATATTTTCAAGGATCTGTGTGATGAAGTATATATAGACAGATTTTATAATGTTATATGCGTAAAAAATGGTTCACACAAAGCGGCAAAGAAAATTATGCTCACTGCCCATATGGATGAAATAGGATTAATTGTTTCATCTGTTGATGATAACGGCTACATTGGAATTTCAAATATTGGTGGGGTGGACGCTAAGGTATTGTTAGCACAAGAGGTAATTGTCCATGGTAAAAAGGACATTTACGGTGTTATCGGTGCAACGCCGCCACATCTATTAAAACAAGAGGATAGAGATAAAACAATCAGATTAGATGGTTTGAGAGTAGATACAGGGATTAGCGGCGGCAAGCTAAAAGAGCTGATTTCAATTGGAGACCTAATAACAATAAAAGCACCGTTTACTTCTCTTGCAGGAGGCAAGGTTTGCTGCAAAGCGCTTGACAACAGAGCAGGTGTAAGCTGTCTAATTGAAGTGCTCAAGCTTATGCAAAATGTAAAGCACGAAAACACTATTATCTGTGTGGCTTCTACACAGGAAGAAACCTACCTCACGGGAGTTATAACCGCTTCTCATGCATTATTACCCGATGCTGCCTTTGTAATAGATGTTTCACACGGTGAAATACCTGATGCTCCAAAGGATAATACGTCAGTATTAGGAAAGGGTCCTGAAATCGCTATAGGTCCAAATTTACACCCCAAAATGGTTAGGAAGTGCTTTGATTTGGCTAAAGATGCCATGATACCATTTCAAAAGATGGTTGAGTCGGGGGATACAGGCACAGAGGCCTGGGCTACACAGGTTTCCTGCCTAGGTATACCAACCGTCCTGCTTTCAATCCCTTTGAGATACATGCATACTCAGGTAGAGGTTATTTCTACAGCAGATGTTAAGTATACGGCACGCATTGCAGCAGAGTTTCTAAAGCTTGGTCAGCAGGAGGTTTCTGACGTCTTAACACTATATTGATTGAGAGGTATTTTTAATGATTTTGCAAGAACTTACTACATTGAACGGCGTTGCAGGTAACGAAAACGAAGTAAGAGAGTTTATCATAGAAATAGTAAAGAACCTTTGTGATGACATTATCGTTGATTCCATTGGAAATGTTATCTGCCACAAAAAAGGAAGAGGCAATAATGCAAAGGTAATGTTATCCGCTCATATGGATGAGGTTGGCTTTATTATATCGGGTCACACAGATAAGGGTTATATCAAGTTTAAGTGCATTGGAGGTATTGATGACAGAATACTTCCGGGCAAAAGAGTAACCATTGGCAAAGACCGAGTAAAAGGTATAATAGGTGCAAAACCTATACACATGCAGGATAAAGATGAGCGCACCAAGATAACCAAGGTTAAAAACCTCTATATTGATGTTGGTGCTGAGAGTAAGGAGGAGGCTGAGAAGCTTGCGCCATTAGCTGAGTTTGTTGCGTTTGACTCTGAATATGTTGAGTTTGGTGACAATTGCATCAAGGCTAAGGCATTGGATGATAGAGTTGGATGTGCTGTGCTTATGGAAGTGCTAAAGCACGATTACGATTTTGAATTGTATGTTTGCTTTACTGTTCAGGAGGAAGTTGGCTTAAGAGGTGCACAAGTAGCAGCATACAGGGTTATGCCGGATATAGCTTTAGTAATAGAGGGCACAACCTGTGCTGACGTTCCTGAGGTTGAAAAGCAGGACTATTCAACTGTTTTAGGCAACGGTGCTGCGTTGACTTTCATGGATAGAACCTGCCTTTGTGACAAGGACTTGGTAAAGTATATTTATCAGCTTGCAAAGGATAGCGGAATAAAGGTTCAGTACAAACAAACCACTACAGGGGGAAATGATGCAGGACAGATACAGAGAACGGGTAAAGGTGCAAAGACAGCTTCAATTTCTGTGCCTTGCAGATATATTCACTCACCCGTATCAGTTATGAGTAGTGAAGACTATGAAAGCGTTGAACGTCTCACTCTGAAAGTTCTTGAACAGCTGAGTAAGGATAAAAATGCGCTAAAACAATTTGTTGTTGAAAATAAATAAGCTATTTATCTTAAAAAACAGAAGTTATTTAACTGAAAAAATCGAGAAGTTAATTGATATAAAAAATTAAAAATTTATTTGCTTTGAATATTAGAAGTTATTAATAAAAAGAGTTTTTGATATGAAAATAAAGATGTTAAAAAGGATGGTTCAATATGAAGGAAACACTAAAAAAAGTTACTCAAGCATTTGGCGTTTCAGGACATGAAGACGAAGTGAGAGACGTGATTATAGAAGAAATTAAGCAATACGTTGATGAAATAAAAACCGATGCTATGGGAAACCTTATTGCAATCAAAAAGGGAACAAAAAAGAAGATAATGCTGGCTGCTCACATGGATGAGATAGGTATTGTTGCCACATACATTGATGACAAGGGCTTTATTAGATTTTCAAATATTGGAGGAGTATCACCTTACTTTGCATTAAACCAAAGGGTAAAGTTCCAAAGTGGAGTTATTGGTTGTGTTGCAGCAGAAGGTAAGCTTCCCGACTACAAGAACCTAAATCTTTCTAAGATGTTCATAGACATCGGGTGTAAGGATAAGGCAGAGACGGAAAAGTACGTCAATATTGGTGATGTAGCTACCTTTGTAGGAGATTTTTATACAATGGGCGATGTAGCGGTATCAAAGGCAATGGATAATCGCAGTGGCTGTGCAGTGCTTATTGAAATGATAAAGGGTGCACCAAAGACCGACAATGAGATTTATTATGTATTTACTACTCAAGAAGAAGTGGGATTGCGTGGTGCAAAGACGGCTGCATATGCAATAATGCCTGATTGCGCATTGGCAATAGACATCACTACTACTGCTGACACTCCTGAATGTCATAAGCATGATGTCATAATGACAGGTGGACCTGCTCTCAAAATTAAGGATGCTGTCTATATAGCCCATCCTGAAATTAGAAGGCTTCTTGAAGAGACCGCAAATGCTCAAAACATACCTTTTACAAGAGAATTACTTGAAAGAGGTGGCACTGACTGCGGAGCTATCCAGACAACAGGTATTGGAGTACCTTGTGGGGGGATTAGTATCGCTTGCAGATATATACATTCTCCTTGCGAAATGGTTAGTATTACCGACTTAAATAATTGTGTGAAGCTTGCGACAGCATTTGTAAAGGCATATAAGTAAAATATTATTTATATAGAAATCATTTTGAATTAAAGGTTTATATAATTAAAGATATATAAAAAATAAAGATTTATTATTAATGCAGATTAATAATTATATATTTTTGAAATGACTTACTTTTAAATCAAATAGGTGTTTTTAGAAGGATATTGGTATCTTTAGTCGAATACTATTCACATGCACAGATTTTTGTTACAAAAATCTTATTTCTTAAAGGGGATGGTTTAGTTATGAAAATTACTTTTCTAGGTGCAGCAAAAACAGTCACTGGTTCATGTTATTTGGTTGAAACTAGAGATACCAAGTTCCTTGTTGATTGCGGTATGTTTCAGGGTAGGGCAAATGAAGTAATACTAAATGCTGAACCCTTTCCGTTTAACCCTGGTGACTTAGACTTTATGTTACTTTCTCATTCTCATATTGACCATAGTGGTAGAATTCCAAAGCTTTATATGGATGGCTTCAAGGGTACAATTTATGCTACAAAGGCAACTACTGATTTATGTGGGATAATGCTACCCGATAGCGGACATATTCAAGAGATTGAAAATGAATGGATAAACAGAAAACGCCAAAGAGCTGGAAAGTCGCCAGTGAAACCTTTATATACTGTAAAAGAAGCTACCGAATGCCTCAGTCTTTTCAAAGGGGTGCCTTACTATGAGTGTATCAAGATTACTGAGGGTATCAAGGTAAGATTTAATGACGCAGGACATATTCTTGGTTCTGCAGTTATTGAGATTTGGATTACAGAGGGAAATGACGAGACCAAGATTGTATTTTCTGGTGACTTGGGTAACAAGGGAGTACCTATATTGAGAGACCCGGCCATCATTGATAAGGCAGATTATCTGGTTATTGAATCTACATATGGCAACAGGTTGCATACGTATACTGACAATAAGGATAAGGTTGAGGAGTTTATGAACATTATTACCGAGACTATTAAGGGCGGTGGTAATGTAGTAATTCCATCATTTGCAGTAGGCAGAACCCAAGAAATAATATATGATCTCAATAAATACCTCGATGCAGAAGACCGTAGAATTAAGGAACTTTATAATATACCTGTATACGTAGATAGTCCATTGGCTGTATCCGCTACTCAGATATTTAGAGAAAACCTTGATTGCTTTGATGAAGAAGCTAGAGAGTACATTGCTAATGGAGACAATCCTCTGGATTTCCCAAACCTTAAATTTACGCAGTCTGCAGAGGAATCAAGACAGCTCAATGAAAGAAATGACAATATTATTATTATTTCTGCGAGCGGAATGTGTGATGCAGGCAGAATAAAGCATCACCTTAAGCACAATTTATGGCACAAGGAAAATACCATACTTTTTGTTGGGTATCAGGCAGAAGGTACCTTAGGAAGAAAGATTCTCGATGGGGCAAAGGTAGTAAAACTATTTGGTGAAGAGATTTCTGTTAATGCTAGAATTGCATCCATTGATGGTTTCTCTGGTCATGCAGACAAGAAGGGACTTTTATCCTGGATTGGCAGTATTGGTCAAAAGCCAAAGAAAATCTTCGTAGTTCATGGTGAACAGGATGTAATGGCTGAATTTGCTCATGAAATAACCGATACCTTTGGAATCAATTGTATAGTCCCAACTAGAGGGGATACATATATTGTTAGTACTGACCATGTTTATGAGCACATTGACAGCAATGAAATACAGAAGAGATTCAGACGTCTTGCTGTTGTTGAAATGCTTGAAACGCTCAAGGATGAGTTCAATGAACTGGCAGAAATACTAAAAGCCGACCTTAAGCAGGAGCATTCAGATACTGAGATTGATGAAATTGGTGCTAAGCTCAGGATGGTTGAAAAATCAATAATTGATGCTTTGAAGTAAGTTTAAAATGAATGAATGGCTTTTGTGATAATAATTCAATATCACAAAAGCCCATTTTATATTTCTTATTTACATATAGCAGGAAAACTTGCAAAAAACTTAGCTATTTAGATTGCTAAATTTTAAATTATTAAATTAGGAGTAAAGGCGTGCGAACTCAAATAAAGGCATATGCAGAAGAAGTAATATCAAAAGTTAATACAAAGGTTAATGTAAACTCAGTAAAAAAAGCTTGGAGCTTAATTAGTAAGTTTGTAATTAGCAATACCTTTCAGATATTTATTTTCCTGAGTTTGGTGTATTTTGAGCTATTGTATAGAATCTTTGTATTTAATAGCATAACCACCGATTTTATATACCCCTTTATTGTTTCAATACCTGCTTCTGGATTAATAATTCTCAACTGCAGTCTTATTAATAAAAGAAGGTTTAGTATAATTGTTGCCTCGGTGATACTTATTGTAACGACCATATTATATGGACTTCAAATAGTCTATTACAGCATTTTCAGAACCTATTTTTCGTTCTATTCACTAGGTGGTACAACAGATGCTCTCCAAATGCAAGACATCGTATTTACTGCATTATATAAAAATATACCTGCAATTATATTGCTGGTTTTGCCGATAGCGCTGCTATTAATATTTCGAAAGAAGCTGGTATTTCAAAAACTAACCCGATTATTTGCAATTAAATGGCTAGGAGTAGTGGCCGGCGGAAGCTTGATTTTTATTATGATGTTGAGTATTACAGGCAATGAAACCTTGTCAGCAAAAGATATATATTACAATGAGCCTGCATCTATTGTTATGTCCAACAAGTTAGGGCTGTTAATAACTATGAGAAAGGATGTAAATAGCTTAATTGTACCAGAAGATGAACTCTCTGAAGACATAGACAATTTCGACCTTGAGCCAATAGATTCAAATGCTGCAAATGCAAGTACTAGCAATGAATCTAATCAGGGTAATGATTCTGAGTCAAATAAGAACTCATCTAGTAATAATACAAACAATAATACGTCAAATAATACAACTAATAATACTTCAAGCGATAATGCTACAAATAATTCATCTAGTACCAATGATAATGACAATTCTAACATTCAGACCAAAACGGAATATAATGTTATGGATATAGACTTTGACAGCCTTATAAAGCAGGAAAAGAATGCAACAATCAAAAATATGCATGCTTATTTTAAGGAGCAAAGTCCAACCGAGAAAAATGAATACACCGGAATGTTTGAAGGTTGTAACCTTATATTGATAACAGCGGAGGGCTTTTCACCATATGCAATAAGCAAGGAGTTGACACCTACACTATATGAAATGTCCACTGAGGGTTTTGTTTTCAAAAACTTTTATAACCCTGTATGGGGTGTCAGTACCTCGGATGGAGAATATGTAGCTTGCACAGGTCTGTATCCAAAAACAGGAGTTTGGAGTTTTAAACTCTCGGGGAAAAACTATATGCCTTTTGCATTTGGTAATCAGTTCAAAAGTCTAGGTTACACAACAAATGCATATCATAATCATTCCTACACTTATTACGGAAGAGATGTCTCCCATCCAAACATGGGATATACATATAAAGGCGTTGGTAATGGACTTAAGATTACAAAGAACTGGCCTGAATCTGATTTGGAGATGATGCAGGTTACTGTTCCTGAGTATATTAATAATAAACCGTTTCACACATATTATATGACTGTAAGCGGACATATGAACTATACATTTGAAGGAAATCAAATGGCGAGAAAAAACAAGCAATATGTTGAACATTTACAGCTATCTAATAGCGCTAAAGCATATATTGCATGCAATATGGAGCTGGAGTTTGCCATGAAGCACCTTGTAGACAGCCTTGATGCTCAAGGCATCCTTGAAAATACTGTAATAGCTATTAGTCCTGATCATTACCCTTATGGTCTTGAGAAAAAGTATATTGATGAGTTAGCTGGTCATGAGGTTGAGAGCAACTTTGAGTTGTACAAGAGTAGCTTTATACTCTGGAAAAAGGGAATGAAAACCGTAACAGTTGAAAAGAATTGTTCTAGTGTGGATATAGCACCAACCATTTCCAATCTTTTTGGCCTAAAGTACGATTCCAGGCTATTAATGGGAAAAGATATATTATCTAATAATAAAGCCTTAGTTGTATTCAATAATAAAAGTTGGATTACAGATTCGGCAATGTATAACAGTATCACTCGCAAGGTGAATACCTTTAACGGCGAGAGTTTAGATAAGGACTATGTTGCAACGGTTAATAAGCTGGTAGATTCAAAACTAAAGATATCTGCCAAAATTTTGGAAACAGATTATTTTAAAAAGATAATAGAGTAAAACAACGTAACAAAAATATCTGGCATTTGAGGTTTTTTATTTGGTAACTATTTGAATTGACTTTTAGCCTTTTTATTTGTATAACTTATTAGGTGTTATAAATACAGCCTTTTGTTTTAAATAGGCTGTTAATAAACTTAATGAGGACATTACAAAAATGAAAACATATAAGCTTTTTAAAAGAAGTTCTATTATATTGGCTGCTTTATATATAATGCTTAGTTTTACTGGATTTAACGATTCATTTGCACTTTCACAAAAGATTAATGACGTAAAGAAGAAGATTGTACTAAACATTGAACCACATGATGATAAAGACGTAAATAACACCAGTAATTTCACCAACGTAGATTACGGTTCAGTTGATACCATAGAAGATAGCATAAAGCCAAATAACGATATTGAGACCAGCATTGCTAATGCGCAGAAAACGGAAGAAGTTTTAAAACTATTAAAAGCTCAGATATATGAAGATTCATATAGAAATACTATCTTAAATAAATATTATATATTCAGCTTCGATGATGCCATCAGCATTATACGTTCACTGGATGATAAGATTTCAGCTGTTTCTGAAGCACATAACATTCCAAAAGCAATGATTGCTGCTACCCTTTTCCGCGAAATAATGTTTATGGGGCAAGAAGACATTCTTGACGGAATGGATATCATTGGGGGGGATTCCATAGGAATATCTCAAATAGGAATAAACAATGCCAAGAGAAATGATTTGTTTGTTCATGGTATTAACTCAGTAATTGCTTTTCAGGACGAGGACCAGATAAAAGATGAACTCAAAGATATAAATCATGCGGTTTACTTCTGCGCTATGCAGCTGAAGGCCAGAGCAATTCAGTATACAGGCAAAAATGATGTTGATATACAGTCACTTGAAGATAACAAAATCAAGTATATTTTTCAGGAGTATAATCAATCACCAATAAAGTATACTATTGGTCCAATTAAAACCAAGCAAAGATATGGGGAAGAGACCTTTAGATATTACAGACTATTTGAAATGTATTACAATATAACAAAATAAGCTTTATTTTTTATATTGTTTGTATTACAATAGAATTTGTAGACAAATGTTCGTGTAGAATGGTATTTAAGTAAAAAACAAATTTGGAGGACGGTTAGTATGGCAGAGTTTTTATTAACGCTGTTACCTATTGCGGTAATAGTTATTATGCTTGTTATCTTTAAGAAACCAGCTGACACAACAGGCATTGTTGGTTGGATATGTGTTTCAGTCATTGCATTTATCTTCTTTAGAACCTCATTTGAGGTAATTGTCAGGTCAACTTTTTCTGGATTAATTAAGTCTTTTTCTGTGTCATTAATTGTAGCTACATCGCTTTTACAGATGGCATATATGGAGAAATCAGGTGCACTTAAGCGTATAATTATTTTCATCAAAACCATTGCAAGCGATAACAGAGCTGTGCAAATTATGTTGATAAATATAGGCTTTGGCACTCTGATGGTATCTGTTGGTGCGACACCTGTTTCACTTCTTCCGCCTATTCTTATTGCGATGGGCTACTCTACATATGTTGCAATTGCGCTGCCCGCAATTGGATATGATTCGCTTTGTACATATGCACTGCTTGGCGCACCAATTGTGGTATTCGTTGATTTAGCAAACAAGGTCATGCCTGGAGCAAATGTAACGCTCTCTGATGCAGGTTCAGTATTCTATATGTTCTTACCTTTGGTATCAACACTTATAGGCTTTTGCATGCTTTGGATAGTCGGAAAGGGTAAGGCAATTAAAGAAGGCTGGCTACCTGTTATTATTACTGGATTAGTAATAGCTGTAGTCTCTTATTTTACTAACAGGGTAGATAAACTGGTTGTATTGACTGGAATATTCTGCGGTTTGGCAGTAATACTTGTTATGGCTTTGTTCCTTAAGATCACAGGCAAGAAGGTTATTGACAAGAGCAAGCTAACAAAGGAAGAGCTAGAGTATGAGAAGCAGTATCCACTGTGGAAGGCACTTACACCATGGGCCCTTCTTTTAGTTATGGTATTGGTAGTTAATCTTGGCTTCTTTGATCAGTTCTATTACAAGATGTTGATGCCTATTAATGGCTTATCTGCTGATGGTGCAGCAATAAACACCAGATTTTTATGGAATGCATATACTTGGATATTCATTAGTACAATCGTTTCAATACTTATAATGAAACCAAAGTCTTCACAGCTAAAAGAAACTGTGAAGGTGTGGTGGAAGAGAGCTCCAAGACCTGTTTTTGCAGCTGCTATTTTCTTTGCAGTTGGAGAAATAATGAATATGTCTGGATTTGATATGGTTACAAAGAAGTTTGACGAGGGTATGAATATGGTCAAAATTCTTGCTGATTACTCTTCTAGTCTATTCCAGGGGGCATATGGCGCTGTTGCAAGTGTAATAGGTCTATTTGGAGGTTTTATTACAGGTAGTGAAGCTTCAACCATCGGTATGTTCGGGAAATACGCAATACTTACAGCCAAGCAACTAAACTACAATCAGACAGGTATCCTGATAATAACAGCTGCCCTTGCATTTGGCGGTGGATTAGCTAGTGTAATATCTCCAGCAAAGCTTCAGAATGCAGCTGCTTCTATTGACAAGCTTGGTGAAGAGAATAAGGTTATCAGAGTGGCATTTGTATTTTCATTAATACTGACCTCGGTAACTGCGATATATGCATTGATACTATTAAATTCAGGATTCATGCTATAAATTCTATTATATATAGGAATTATGGTAGAATTACGCATTAATACATTTTAGGATAATGTTATAAACACTATGAAAAATAGTATTTATGCTGTAGATACTATTAAATATATGTTAGGTGCTAAATTACCCATAATATATTAATGAATTAATGCTATAGATACTAAAGAATATATGATTTATGCTACAAATATTTATCGATTATAGGGGGAATAAAAATGATTTGGAATACTCAGGTTGAATGCATGTCGAGAAGGGATATGCAAGCACTTCAGTTAGAAAGGCTTAAATTTGCTGTAGCGAGAGCTTATGAAAAAGTTCCTATGTATAAGAGGAAGTTTGATGAGATAGGCTTAAAGCCTGAGCACATCCAAACGTTAAAGGATATTGAGAAAATCCCATTTACCACAAAGAATGACTTACGAGATAATTATCCATATGGGCTTTTTGCTGTTCCACTCAACGAAATTGTAAGGCTTCATGCATCTTCTGGAACAACCGGTAAGCCTATTGTTGTAGGCTATACCAAGAATGATATGGAGATATGGACAGAAAATATTGCAAGGCTTGCAATGGCTGCTGGAGCCAGAGAGCAAGACGTTGCCCAGATTGTATTTGGTTATGGTATGTTTACTGGTGGCTTTGGTCTGCATTATGGACTGGAGAGACTTGGAGCAACTGTTGTTCCTGCTTCTAGTGGAAACTCAGAACGGCAACTCATGATGATGCAGGATTTTGGTACAACTATTATTGTAGGAACACCTTCATATGCTCTATACTTAGCAGAAACTGCAGAGGAATTGGATGTCGACATGAGCAAGCTTAAATTGAGACTTGGTCTGTTTGGCGGAGAAGGACATACCCCTGAAATGAGAGCCGAGATAGAGAAACGCTGGGGTATATTGGCTACTGAAAACTATGGACTTAGCGAAATACAAGGCCCAGGTGTATCAGGCGAGTGCTACTGCCAGTGCGGAATGCATATAAATGAAGACCATTTCTACCCTGAGATAATTGATCCTGACACAGGAGAGGCTCTTCCTTATGGTGAAAAGGGTGAGATCGTGTTTACTACCCTTACAAAGGAAGGAATTCCAATGCTTCGTTACAGAACAAAGGATATCACCATACTGAATCCTGAAACCTGTAAGTGTGGAAGGAATTCCATCAGAATGAACAAGGTACTAGGTAGAACCGATGATATGCTTATCATAAGAGGTGTCAACGTATTCCCATCTCAGATAGAGAGTGTTCTTGTGGGCATGGAAGGAATAGGACCTCATTATCAGATATATGTATCCAAAAAGGGATATATGGACGATATTGAAGTAAGAGTAGAGCTAATTGATGGCAGATTACTTGAGAGCTTCAGTGAGCTTGAAAAGCTTGAAAAGAGCATACGTCACAAATTAAAGATTGTACTTCAGATAGATGCTAAAGTGCGTCTTGTGGAACCTAAATCAATAGAGCGCTCAGTTGGTAAAGCCAAAAGAGTTATTGACTTAAGAAACCAATAAAAATATACACAATACACAAAAAAGTCAAAGCAATTTCATTAACACAGTCACAAATTGGCTGTGTTAATTCTTTTTTATTAAGTTTATAATAAGAATATGTCATTGTTAGATTTGGTAATGATTGGAGAGGGAAGGTTATGAACAAAATAGGTTTTATCGGAACCGGAGTTATGGGTTCTGCCATGATAAAGGGCATTACTGGTACTACTATTAAGGAAGCTTCAAACGTATATGTTTTTGATGTAGATAAAAATAAGCGCAATACTTTATCTCAAGAGTTAGGCGTGGTGGCAGTAGATAGTGCTACACAGCTTGTCCAGACCTGTGACATGATTATATTAGCTGTAAAGCCCAATGTTGTTAAAAACGTTTTGGAGGAGATTAAAGATTCGTTTACTAAAGACAAGCTCTTTCTTAGTATTGCGGCAGGAATCCCTCTAAAGACATATAAAAGCATTCTCGGTGAGGACAAAAAGGTAATACGAGCTATGCCAAACACTCCGGCACTTATCGGAGAGGGTATGACGCTTATCAGCTTTGACAGCTGTGTATTGCAGGAGGACAGTGAGCAAGCAATTAAGCTGCTTGGTTCATTAGGTAAGGTTGAAGTACTTGAAGAAAAATTGATGAATGAGGTTGTTGCTTTGACGGGCTCTAGTCCTGCATATGTTTTTATGATGATAGAAGCAATGGCTGACGCAGCAGTTTTATCAGGAATCCCAAGGCAGACAGCATACAGGCTTGCATCACAAGCAGTGGCAGGCAGTGCAAAGATGGTAGCTGAAACTGGTAAGCACCCAGGAGAATTGAAAGACCAGGTTTGCTCACCTGCTGGTACAACTATTGAAGCAGTTGCTACACTTGAGAAAAAAGGCTTCAGAAATTCAATTATTGAAGCAATGAATGATTGTACAAAGAAAGCAAGGGAATTAGGAAAAATATATGGCTAACCTTAAAAAGCAAGTTGAGATTTATACGGACGGTGCTTGCTCAGGTAATCCCGGTGCAGGAGGATGGGGTGCTGTGCTGATGTATGGAGATCATAAACTTGAGATGTCGGGCTTTGAAGATAATACCACTAACAATAAAATGGAACTTACTGCTGCGGTTAAGGCACTTGAAAAATTGAAGGAGCCATGCAGGGTAAACCTATACAGTGATAGTGCTTATCTTGTAAATGCTTTTATCCAAGGATGGCTAGACAAGTGGGTTAAGGCGGGTTGGAAAAGAAACAAAAATGAAGAAGTAAAGAATGTTGAACTATGGCAGCAACTTCTTAAATTGTCGGAGTACCATGAAATTAAATGGATTAAGGTTAAGGGACACGCTGACAATGAATATAACAACAGGTGTGATAAGCTTGCCACTGATGAAATAAAGAAAAATATGGGTACAAAATAAAATATTGAAGGCAATAAATTTATTTTTATTGATATCATTCAGCGGCACTTATTGATTATATGTGTTCAGTAACTCCTTTAGTGTTTTAAATTGTAGTCCAAGAAGCTTTATTTGATTGACAACCTCTTTTGGTTTACCTGTTATTATGATTTTATCCTTTTTTATTATTTGTTTCATGAGAAATCCTTTCTATTACCGTTGTTAAGTCATATAACTGTGGGAAAATATGGACACATTATAGTTTACTCAGCTTTTGGACGTTTTATAACGAAATATAAACCTAATAATTTAGCAGAGGGGATAGACATTTGGAATATACAGAAAAGACGCTTGACATAAAAGAAATATATAAAGGCAATATAATCACTGTTCAGAATCAGACCGTTAGTTTGCCTGACGGAAGAGAAGCAACAAGAGATATTGTACTTCATCCAGGGGCTTCAGTAGTGATACCTATAAATGAATGTGGAGAAATTTATATGGTTCGACAATTCAGAAAGCCTCTTGATATTACAACCCTTGAACTGCCTGCGGGGAAGCTGGATTATCCAGGGGAAGATCCAATGGAATGTGCCAAGAGAGAGCTTATAGAGGAAACTGGCCTTAGAGCACAAAGTATTAAGCACTTAATTAGTATGCATACCACTCCAGGCTTTTGTAATGAAGTTATCCATCTGTATTGTGCAACAGGTCTTGAACAGGGTGAATCTGACGCTGATGAAGATGAATTCCTTTCTGTAGAGAGATTTCATGTTTCAAAGCTAGTTGAAATGGTTATGAATCATGAGATTACTGATGCTAAGACCATAATAGGAGTACTTTTAGCAGATAAGCTGCATCGAGAAGGAACAATATAATTATTAATGATTTATGTAATATTTTATGTTTATTCAGCATAGTATTTTAGTAAAACTAGTGAAAAGCTATGCTGAGGTACATACTGAAATGAGAAAAATATTTGATATTTTTAAGGAACATATAAGTAATAATAAAATAACATACCTGAGTTTATTTATTTTTTATTTAGTCGGAATAATACTTGGAGCACTTTCAATTAATAACCTTGACAGTAATTATAGCAAGACTATTGTCAATTATTTTAATGGCTTTCTAAATCTAGCAGGCAATGAGACATTTAGTATTGGGCAATTACTAAAAGCATCATTATTTGAAAACATTAAGTTTGTTCTTATTTTTTGGATTATAGGATTAATGGTTGTAGGTTTTCCGCTTTATTATGCTTTGATAGGAATGAAGGGTTTTATTACGGGTTTTAGTTCTGCAATAGTAGTACAGGTTTTATCCTTCAAAGGAGGATTAATCAGTATACTTTGTTTCCTTCCAAAAGAAATTATTATGATACCTTGTTTCATAGCAATTGCTGTTAATGGAATAAAGTTTTCTAAAACGATTTTTGGAGGATTATTCAAGCAAACTTATGGTAATGAGAATACATACGCGAAAAGGATAGTTCCATACAATTTTGTAAATGTATTTTTTACAATTTTTATTATGGGTGGAATAATGTTTGAGGGGATTATTTCACCATACATGCTCAATTTTCTTGTTCCAATACTCAAATCATAGAAAAAAAAGTAAAAAACATATTAAAATTAAAAATAATTCTTTTATATTAACAAAATTTGTTATAAAATAATATATATTATAATTTTGATAGGGATTTACAATTTGAAATATAAAGGAGTAGTTGTTGATGAATGCTCAAGTTGAAAGTTTTATGGTTTTTTTAGAGAGAGATAAGAGATTATCACTCAACACGCTTCAATCCTACAAAAGGGATATTGAGCAGTATATTACATATCTTAGTGAAATGAATTTGTCAAACATAGCCACAACAAATAAGACTACTGTTATAGCTTATTTGCTTCATTTACAGAAAAAAGGAAGAGCAACTTCTACTATATCCAGGAACCTTGCTTCCATTAGGTCATTTTATCAGTACCTTTATAAATCAAAGATAATTGATAATGATCCTACCACAGAGCTTGAGTCACCCAAGGTTGAAAAGAAGCTTCCTCAGATTCTTTCAACTCAGGAGGTAGAGCTTCTGCTGGATCAGCCAAAGTGCGTTGACCTCAAGGGGATTAGAGACAAGGCTATGCTTGAACTATTGTATGCTACTGGCATACGTGTCTCTGAGTTGATCTCACTTAACTTAAGTGATGTCAATGTAGAGATGGGATTTATTAAGTGTAACAAGGGCTCTAGAGAGAGAATGATACCAATAGGTTCTATCTCAATAAGTGCTCTTAACGAATACACTGCAAAGTCTAGAAGCTTTCTGATTCAAGACCCAAATGAGACTGCGTTGTTTGTTAATGTCAATGGAAAACGCCTCACTAGACAAGGCTTCTGGAAAATCATTAAACACTACAAGAATCTAGCTAAGATTAACAAGGATATTACACCACATACGCTTAGACATTCCTTTGCTGCACATCTGCTTGAAAATGGTGCAGACTTGAGATCTATTCAGGAAATGCTTGGTCATTCTGATATTTCTTCTACTCAGATATATGCTCAAGTAGCAAAGAATAAGATTAAGGAAGTATACAAGAAGACTCATCCTAGAGCTTAATTTATGTACATATTCAAAATGGGCACTCTTTTGGGAGATGCCCGTTTTTATTTCTTTACATGCTGATATATGTCAAATTTTGGAGAAGCAATTACCTATATATGTCTTTGGGAAATTCATCTGATTTGATATAATATATGTGAATAAAAATATTTCTGCTGTTTGGGAAATAATCCTATGGCATTAATATACATTTATAAGGGAGGCGTCTTATGAAGAAAAAGGTATTCATTGAGGGCATGAGCTGTCAAAATTGTGTGAGGCATGTCAGAACAGCACTTGAACGGTTAGAAGGTGTTGAGGTTATTGAAATTAACCTTGAAGGTAAGTATGCTTTAGTAAATGCTGATATTCGTGATAGCATCTTTATTGACGGGATAGAAGAAATGGGTTACGATGTTACCTCAGTACAAGAAATAAAAGATTAACCAATCATATATACTTAATTTATAATAGTTTTAAGTACTTAATTTAAATGTAATAGATATGTTATTTGCAGCTCCTTATATTAGGGGCTGCTTTGTTTTTATTTTATAACATTTAAAATAATTTCAGCTCCTTATTTTAGTGGACTGCTTTATTTAACATTTAGCATAATTTCAACTTTTTATATTAAGGGGATGCCTATAATTTAATTTATAAGATATAGACAAAATTCAAGTTTATTATTTACAATATTTTTATAGCTGCAATATTGATTTAGCTATATTAGTGAGCTATTCTTTATAGAGACATAAATAAAGAGACATAAATAAAGGAGTAAAAGAATGTTTGAAGGTTATAAAATTATAGATAGTCATGTACATACCTTTGCCAATGACGATATTGCTACAAAAATAATGAAGACTTTTAATAAAATGTACAAAATTGAATTCCTGAATCCAGGTACCGGTTCAATATCGAATGTCATAGATAATATGGATAAGGGTGGTATAGATGTTACCTTAATCACAAATTTTTACACTCCTAAAATCATGAAGGACTCAAACGAGTTCTGGATAAAGGTGGCACAACAGTCTGACAAAAGGCTTGTTCCTTTAGTAAACTTTCATCCAGAGTTTGATGGCAGTATGCCTGAATACTTACATAAATATATTGGTGAAGGAGCCAAAGGCATAAAGCTGCACCCTATGGGTCAATCCTTCAGTATGTTAGATAATAGGATGCAGGATTTATATAGAGAATGCAATGCCTTGAGGTTTCCTATATTAGTTCATTGTGGAAGAGTATCAAACGCACGGATAAATGAATATTCTGATATTGAGCATATTATTCCAATCATTGAAAAATACCCGGATATGCCAATCATTTTAGCACATATGGCTGATGGGAATAAAAACGATGTTTTGGTATTATCACGTAACTTTGAAAATGTGTATTTTGATACATCTATTGTAATTACAGGATATAATGAAATCGCCAAGGTTAATGAGCCAAGCTGGCTTGATGATGAATATGTTGTAGAAGTTATTGAACAGATAGGTGCCCACAAGGTTTTATTTGGTTCGGATTACCCATGGGGCAGTCCAATTCCAGATATCCATAGGATTTCAAAAATAAACCTGACAAAAAGCCAAAAGAATAAGATTTTTAGTGAAAACGCCTCGAGAATATATAAGCTGTAGATTTTAAAATGGTTTTGGTATACGATGCATTGAGTTTGTATAAAATATTGATATATTAATTGATTTAATATGTTGCTTCAATTACATCCTGAGGAGGGCATCTATGAATAAGAAGCAGACTTTTTCAATGGTATATCTGATTTTGCTCTCACTTATTGTGGGTGGTGCAATATTGCTAAGCAAGCCATCTCAGACTGATACAAGTTTAAATAAGGAGAATAATAATGCGCAATTGCAAAGCGCATCGGACGACATAAAAAAAGCATCTACTAGCTCCTTGGAGAATGCGAAATCCAATAAATCATCAATGGTACAATCAGATGATCAGTTGAATGTTCAAACGAAATTACCCTCAAAGCAATCGCAAGTGAAAAACGATTTGAGGAAGGAACCTATAGAGGTTAGCAATAATTCTGCGGAGATTAACCTAAAGGCAAGTCTCAATGAGAATTCAACAGGAGAAGCTTCTTTAAACCTTGAATATAGACTTAATGGTAAGAATGTAACTAAGATTATTGGTACAAGTAACATTAGTGAATTGAGAAATATCTTTAAATTTAGAGAAAAGGCAAAGTCAGGATATGCAGTTAAATCGCTCACGCTGAATCCAACTATGAATAAAATATATTTCATGGTTGAAGGAAAGAAGACTGATAATATGACGCAAACAACCGTCTACTCGTATAACTTGAAGACGGGAGAACTAAAAAAGCTTTTTTATGATGAAGGAGCTTTTAGTACATTTTTTATTAATAATGACGGAAAACACAATGCATTCTCTTTTGTAACTTCCGATAAAAAAGGTATTGTTAATACAAATTGCTTTTTAATGCTATTAAATTGTGAGGAGGATAGTTTTAATATTAACTGCAATAAGGATAGTTCAGGCAACACTATAGGAATGAGTAGCAGCAATTACATCTATGGTTATGAGGTGCAGGGCTGGAAAGACGCAAAGCTGCTAAAACTCAAAAAAGTTGTTATTCCAAAGGATGGTTCAAACAATTCTTATAGCTTGAATGTCATTTTAAATCTTGAGGATTATTCTATTAGTGACCAGTGATGTTGTTTTTATGATTTTCGGATTTCATAATAATTAATATATTCTTAATTATTTAGTCGAAACTATGCTTCGGTTCTAAATACATTGAAGCTTAATTCAATAATAATTAAATTAAAAGGTAACGGTAATTATTTTTACCGCTACCTTTTTTCGCTATTACATATTTGTTGCTGCTGCCTTTTTTGCTTGTCTAAAACTATTATTTGGTGTATTCTTTTGAGAGATATATACAAAATAATGAGAGGTGTATTTATAATGAAGATAGTAGGTTTAAATGGCAGTCCAAATTCAAATGGGAATACATCTGTATTAATAAACAATATTCTTGATTGTTGCAAGGAACTAGGTGCACAAACAACGATGGTAAATGTCGGTGAGATAATGCAGCAGCAAAAGTCTGGTTACTGCACAGTATGTACCAATCCATGTAAGGGCGTGTGCTACAAGGGAACAGAGCTTGAAAAGGTATATGAGCTTCTCAGGGATTGTGATGGAGTAGTTATTGGCAGCCCTGTATATTTTGGAAGTGTTTCAGCTCAGTTAAAGGCATTCTTTGATAAAACCAGAAAGGTTAGGGCGGACAAATGGCTGTATAACAAGGTTGGGATTTGTGCAACAGTTGGCGCAGCTAGGTTTGGAGGTCAAGAAACTACCATTAAAGCAATGCATGATATGATGCTAGTTGATGGAATGATTATAATAGGTGATGGCTTTATAGAAGGCGATTGCGGTCACCATGGTGTTGCAGCTGTAAGACCTGCTCAAGAGGATGAAAATGCCAAAGCAAGAGCTAGAATGGCTGCTAAAAGGTTAGTTGAGGTGTGTGCAGCTACCGAGAGTATACGTACTAATAAATAAGCTTAAGTTAATTATAAATAGGTTAAAGTTATTATAAATAGGTTAAAGTTATTATAAATAGGTTTAAGTTATTATAAATAGGTTTAAGTTTTTATAAATAGGTTTAAGTTATTATAAATAGGTTTAAGTTACTATAAATAGGTTTAAGTTACTATAAAAAGGTTTAGGTTAATTATAAACAAGCTTAAGTTTACTTAAATCGAAATGTTTGAGTTGCTAAATAAAATTATGTGAGAGTTTTAGAATATAACGTACAATTTACTTAGCTCGAAAGTAAAGAATGAAAGGATAAACATATGCTACATGAATTTTCACGATGTGAGCTACTTATTGGCACAGAAAGATTAGAAAAGCTGAAAAATAGCAAGGTTGCAGTTTTTGGTGTGGGAGGCGTTGGCTCTTTTACAGTTGAGGCTCTAGCGAGGTCAGGAGTAGGTCACCTTGTATTAATAGATGATGACTGTGTGTGTCTCACAAATATAAACAGGCAGCTACCAGCCACTAGAAAGACAGTTGGGAGGCCAAAGGTAGAAGTCATGAAGGAAAGAATTCTAGAGATTAATCCTAAGTGCGAGGTAACAACGTTTCAGAAGTTCTATTTACCAGATTGCGCTGATGAAATGATAGATAATAGCTATGACTATATTGTTGATGCAATAGATACTGTCACTGCAAAGATAGACCTGGTAGTGCGCGCTAATCAGGCAGGAATACGCATAATAAGTGCTCTTGGAGCAGGTAATAAGCTCGATCCTACAAGGTTTGAGGTGTCAGATATATTCAAAACCTCTGTTGACCCGTTGGCAAAGGTAGTAAGAAAAGAGCTTAGAGCCAGAGGGATCAAAAAGCTCAAGGTTGTATACTCAAAGGAGGAGCCCATAAAGCCAATGGAGTCAGAGACTTCGAGCTGTAGTGCAGGCTGTATTTGTCCCAAAGGGTCAACAAGAAAGTGTACCGTCAAGCATCAGATTCCAGGCAGTATGTCCTTTGTGCCATCTGTAATGGGTCTAATAATAGCAGGAGAGGTAGTTAAGGATATTATTGAGTGGCCTAGATAATGTTAGAATGGAAGAATATCTTAATTTATAGAAGGATATCTGAATTTATAGAAGGATATCTGAACTTTATTGATGAATGGAAGAATCTTATACAAGATGGATGTATATTTGAATTAAAAAGTGATTACATTGTTTTTTATTTTAAGAAGTGGGGTGAAGTATTTTGTTTGAGAAAAGAATTAATATATTTACAGGACATTTTGGGAGCGGTAAAACTGAAGTTGCGGTAAACTATGCTTGGCATATGGCTAATGCAGGATTTAAGTCGGCTATAGTTGACTTTGACATTGTAAATCCATATTTTAGAACTGCAGACGCAAAGGCGGCATTAGAGCAAAAGGGTATAAGGGTAGTACTTCCTATGTACGCAAATACCAATGTTGATGTGCCGGCTATTCCAGCCGAAATATATTCATTATTTCAGGATAAGGCTTACAAGGTTGTCCTCGACATTGGAGGCGATGACGTTGGAGCGAAGGCTGTTTCACGTTTCCAGGAAGAAATTATGAGTGATGATTACGAAATGTATTTTGTGATTAATACCAGAAGAATAATGACCGATACTCCTGAAAAAATTGTATCCATGATTGAGGAAATTCAGTACAGTGCAAATATTCCTATCACAAAGCTTATTAATAATACAAATGTTCTTGAATTTACAACGCCTGAGATTGTTAAAGAGGGAATGGAAAAAATACAGGAAGTGTCCAAAAAGATTGGGGTACCAGTTGGAGTGGTGGCTGGTATGAAGGATGTTGTTGCTCCATTTGGAGGAAGTCTCAATGGAATAGAAGTGCTTGAGCTAAATAAAATGATATTCTTGCCATGGGATAGAGAGTAACGTTTGTCAGTAAGGAGTCAGTATGGATTTTACAGTTTTATTTTTCTTTATGGCTGCTATAGCCATATACATAGTTATTGCAATGATTTCTAGAGCAAAAAGGAATGCAGCTTACAGACAGCAAATAAGGAACTCTTGGGGGAAGATACCTCAAAATAAAATAAAACAGGATGATTTTGAATCAATTGCTTGCTATTATCGGAATAAAACAAAAAATGATAAACATGCTTTCTTTATTGATGATATTACATGGGATGATTTAGACATGAACAGGGTATTTGAAAGAATCAATAGCACTTCATCGGTTGTTGGGGAAGAATACCTTTATAATCTATTGCGCGAGTTGAAATTCGACAGTTCTGAATTAGCTAAAAGACAGCAGCTTATTGAACTTTTCAAAAAAAATACTGATAAACGCGAGCAACTTCAACTCTACTTTGCCAAGATGGGAAAGCAGCGCTACCTAAATATTTTTGAGTATTTAAATGGTAATCGCAGTACTTATAGAAAGAGTGCAACTCTGTTTAATATCCTTCTGACAATATTCTTGGTATCCCCTGTAATAACATTATTTACTCCTATAGGAGGAATACTCCTTATAGCATCATTACTTACTAATATTGCTGTTTATTTCAAGACAAGGGATGAAATAGTAGGGCATTTGGAATCACTAGGCTATATAGTAGGAATGGCAAACATCGCAAGAAAGGCTGCAAGGATTGACTTTCCTGAGATACAAGAATATTTGGATGTTTTAAAGGCATCGGTATCCTCAATTAAAGGCATCAGTTTTAACGCATTTTTTAGTATATTTTATACTACTGAAAATTACTTTCTAGAAATGATTAAGGTGATTTTTCTTGGAGAACCAATCGCTTTTTACAGACTTTTTAATTTATTGAAAAAGCACTCGGTGGAATTGACTAGAATATATGAGATAGTTGGGTATTTAGATAGCTTGATGTCAATAGCTTCTTACAGAGAGAGTATAGGTTGTTATTGCACGCCGGAGCTTACATTAGGTGCAAGAAACATCAGCTTCAAGAATTTAAAGCACCCGCTTATAGATGATTGCGTTGATAATTCGCTAACCACACAAAAATCCATTATTATTACAGGGTCTAATGCATCCGGAAAATCAACTCTTTTGAAGGCTTTGTCGATAAATGCTGTATTTGCACAAACAATATGCACTTGTCATGCAGATAGCTATAGCTCAGGATATTTCAAGGTTTATAGCTCGATGGCGCTCAAGGATAATCTTGAAATGAAAGAAAGCTACTACATTGTTGAAATAAAGTCCCTAAAGAGAATTCTTGAGGCATTCGATGATGAAACACCTTGCTTGTGCATTATTGATGAGGTTTTGAGAGGTACAAATACTATTGAGAGAATTGCAGCTTCATCAGAAATAATAAACTGTTTTGCAAAGGCAAATTGCATTTGTATATGCGCAACACATGACCTTGAATTGACAAGAATACTTGACGGTGCAGTAGACAACTATCATTTTCAAGAGTATTTTAGCCAAAATGAAATTAAGTTTGATTACAAATTGTATGATGGTCCATCAAATACAAAAAATGCTATTAATCTGCTTAAAATTTTAGGCTATAGCGATAAAATTGTATCCAATGCAACTAAACGTGCACAAAGGTTTGAAGCCGAAGGATACTGGGATAAGATTTACATTTAAATCCAAAATATCAATTTTAATACTTGGGATTTTATGTTATTATGTAATAGAAAGGGATGATTACATAATAATGCATAATAAAAATAAACCATCAAAAGAGATTTTCCGGTATTTCTTTATGTTCCTTGGTACCATATTAGCCGCCATTGGGCTGGAGGTTTTCCTTGTTCCAAACAATATTATAGATGGCGGAGTAGTAGGTATCTCAATTATTACAAGTTATTTAACCAACATTCCACTGAGTGTTTTCGTTGTATTGTTTAATTTACCCTTCTTGTTTCTGGGGTATAAGCAAATAGGCAAAACCTTTGTAATCTCTTCGCTGTTTTCTATTATATTCTTATCCATATTTCTATATCTACTGCATCCTTTGGAGAAGGCAACTGATGATAAGCTATTAGCAACGGTATTCGGCGGTATTATTCTGGGTATCGGTGTAGGACTTATTATAAGGTATGGGGGTTCACTTGACGGCACCGAAATGATTGCTATTATAATTAACAAAAAATCAGCATTTTCAGTTGGTGAAATAGTTATGTGCTTCAACATATTTATTTTGAGCAGTGCTGGTTTGGTGTTTGGGTGGGACAGAGCAATGTACTCTATACTGGCTTACTTTGTAACGTTTAAGGTTATTGACATTACAATAGATGGACTGAATGAAGCTAAAGCGGCATTTATTATATCTGATTTTCATGAAGATATTGCATCTGCAATTTGGGATAGATTAGGTAGATCGGTGACATGCTTATATGCAAAGGGCGGACCAAAGGAACAAAACTCAATAGTACTTTATTCGGTGGTAACACGTCTTGAAATTGCAAAACTTAAATCCATTGTTCATGACAAAGATGAAAATGCGTTTGTAACCATACAGGATATAAATGATGTAATGGGTGGAAAGCATAAGAAAAGGGCTATTCATTAGTTTTAATGTTTTTTATCTTCTTATCGAAACATTTTTCTGAAAAGTGCTCTATTCTACCTAAAAACTTGCAAATACCATCAAAGAAGGTTTATAATAATCAAGAGTCTAAAGCAGTTTTTCTAAAATTCTTAGGAGTTTTTCAAATTAATAAATAAGTGAGGTTTTGAAAATGGCTAAGGTTATATTTCACGAAGAAAAATGCAAGGGTT
>JAEYTP010000057.1 GCA_023433945.1 Bacillota bacterium
ATGCAGCCGGTGCAAGCCAAAAGGGTAAGGAAATCTGTGATAATATGCAAAAAGAGTTGGATACTGTAGCAGCCATTGGCAAGACCATTACAAACAAGAAGACTGTATTTTTTGAAATAGGCGCAGCTCCCGATATATATAGCTTTGGTACAGGTACATTTTTGAATGAAATGATTGAGCTTATAGGAGCAACAAATGCTTTTAAGGACCAAAATAGTTGGATTCATATTGGAGAGGAAGCTGCAGTAAGAGCTAATCCAGATGTTATTTTGACAAATGTAAATTATATACCCGACCCTGTATCTGAAATCAAGTCAAGAAAGGGCTGGTCAGATGTGAAAGCCATTAAAAACGATGATGTGTACTACATTGATAACTCGGCTAGTTCACTACCAAACCATAATATAGTAAAGGCGTTGAAGGAAATGGCAAAAGCCATTTACCCTGACAAATATTAAAAATGACAATACGATTAAAGATTGGTATCTCTGTTGGTGTCTGTATAATAATATTATTTCTAGCTGTTGGATTGGGAAGTGTATTTATTAGGCCGGACGATATTATAGCTATTTTGCTCCATAAATTTTTTGGAATAAACTTGGATGCAAACATAGATAGTAATACTGTCTCAATCCTTTGGAAGATCAGACTTCCGAGAGCCTTGCTTGCATTCGTAGTAGGGAGTGCTCTGGCAGTAAGTGGGACAGTAATGCAATCTGTTCTAAAGAACCCATTGGCATCTTCCTATACTCTCGGAGTATCTTCTGGTGCATCACTTGGTGTAGGAATAGTAATGGTAATGGGCGTTAGCATACCGTTTCTTGGTATATTTACTATGCCATTTTTAGGGCTTTTGGGTGGATTGTTGACGGTTTTCCTTGCGGTAACCTTTACTGCAAAGCTTGATAGGAACATGGAGAATAATACCATTATACTTGTTGGAATGGTTGTCTCGTTATTTATAAATGCATTCCTTACCGTCATGTCGGCTATGACCAGAGAGTCTATGCAGAGAATGATGCTATGGCAAATGGGTAGTTTTTCTCTAAAAAGTTGGTCACATGTCCTAATGTTGATACCGATAGTTTTTATAGGCATCTTATATATTCTAAGGTTTTCAAGAGAATTGGATATTATGACCTTCGGGGAAGATCAGGCCAAGGTAATGGGAATTGATATTAAGAGGGTTAAATGGATTCTACTTTTTGGATCGGCTGCGCTGACTGGCTGTGCAATTTCTTTGGTGGGTGTAATTGGGTTTATTGATTTAATTGCACCGCATGTCGTTCGTAAAATATTCGGTTCAGCACATAAATATGTAATCCCAATGTCTGCATTGTTTGGAGGAGCATTTATGATGGTTGCCGACCTTGTGGCCAGAACTATTCTGTCTCCCTCAGAATTGCCTGTTGGAGCCATTACTGCTATTATCGGTGCGCCATTTTTTGCATATGTTTATTTCAGCAAGAGGAAGGTGGTATAGAGATGTTAAGCTTAAAGCAGGTAAGTGCTGGCTATGATGGGGTAGACGTTGTTAGAAATGTTACCCTTAATGTTAAGGGTGGTGAGAACCTTTGTATTATCGGGCCAAATGGCTGCGGAAAATCCACTCTGCTAAAAGCTATTGCAGGGTTGATTGATTCAAAGGGCAGTATTGAGATAGATGGTATAAATATAAACAAAATGAAGCGAAAAGAGATAGCTGCCAAGGTTGCCATGATGAGCCAGGTATCTAACCTGTTTTTTTCATTCTCAGTATTTGAAACAGTTATGCTGGGAAGATATGCCCATATGAAAAGTGGGATATTTGCAACTCCCTCTAAAGCAGACAGAGAATACGTTGAGCGTTGCCTTGAAAGTGTTGGAATGCAGGACCAAAGGGATAAGCAGATAAGCACCCTGTCGGGGGGACAGCTGCAAAGAGTGTTTCTCGCCAGAACGCTTGCACAACAGCCCCAAATTATACTTCTAGATGAACCCACAAATCATTTAGATCTCAAGTATCAGTCCCAGTTGATAAAATACTTACAAAAATGGTCTCAAGAGGATGACCATATTGTGGTGGGTGTGTTACACGATATGAATCTTGCAATGCAGCTTGCAAATAAAGTACTTTTGCTTAATAATGGTAATCAAATAGCTTGCGGAACTGTTAGGGAAACTATTTCAGGTGAAATACTCGAAAAAACATTTGATATGGATGTTGTAAGCTATATGTTGAATTCTCTAAAAAAATGGGAGGGCTTTGGATATGCCTAAATCACACATGACAAATGAGAATATTAACTGCATAAAGTGTAAATATTATTATGTCACGTGGGATTCAAATATGCCCTATGGATGTAAGGCATTTGGATTCAAAGGTACACAGATGCCATCTATAACTGTAATTCAATCTTCGGGCAGTAAATGCCAGGCTTATATAGAAAAGCAAAAATAACCTCCATAGTGGGGTTATTTTTTGGCATTTTTACTTATTGACAATGATTATCATTTGGCTTAGAATTATAATTGATAATAATTATCATTTATGTCAGGTGGTGTTTATTGTGACATTGAGTAGCGTTAACAAGGGTGAAATTATAGAGATTGTAAATATATCGGATAGTACTATACGTGCGCAGGCTATTAGACTCTGTATTTATGAAGGGTCAAAGCTTACTTGCTCTGAAATTGTTCCTAAAGGACCAATAGTACTTAGTAACAAAATGCAGGAAATTGCTATTAGCAGAAAGCTTGCTGAAAAGATAGAGATATTAAAAGTAAGCTAACATTTATAATGGGTGGTAAGCTTACTTTCCTAAGTGGTAAGTTAACCTTCCCAAGTAGTAAGTTAACATTATAAAGAGGCGATTATTTATGAAGATGAATGATAGCGGAAATAGATTGGTTTTGGCAGGCAATCCAAATGTTGGGAAGTCTGTATTCTTTAATGAATTAACAGGAAAATATGTAGATGTATCTAATTTTCCTGGCACTACAGTTGATATTAGCAGAGGTACATATGATCATTACATTGTTGAGGATACACCCGGCATATACGGAGTATCCTCTTTTAATGATGAAGAAATCGTTGCTAGGGACGTTATTATTAATGGTGATATAGTGCTAAATGTGGTGGATGCTGTACATCTGCAACGTGATCTATTTTTGACCCAGCAGTTAATTGATATGGGAAAAGAAATCATTGTTGCTGTTAACCTTATAGATGAGGCTCAGAAAAATGGCATTATAATTGATGTCAGTAAGCTATCTGAACTTCTAGGAGTTCCAGTGTTTTTGACATCAGCGCTTAAGGGAATCGGAATTGATGATGTAAAAAAGAATATTGCTAAAGCAAAAAAGGGAATTAAAACGGAAGGGTTACGGCAAAAGATTGAGGATTATACTAAGGGTGATATATCAGAAGCTGAGGCACTTCTCATACTAGAGGATGATGAAATTGTAGCCGCTAGAAATAATTGCGAAATTACTGGACAAAGAGATGAAATTTACAGGCAGAGAAGACAGAGAGTAGACTATATTATTGAAAGTGTTGTTTCAGATACAAATAAAGGAACTAGCTTTTCCACAAAGCTAGGAAGGCTAATGCTTAGACCTTTAACAGGATTACCAATACTAGCAGTTATCCTTGTTGCAATGTTTTGGTTTATCGGAGTATTCATTGCACAATGGGTTATTGATTTTACAGAGGGCACTGTAATGGACGGTTGGTACAAGAGCTTTATTTTGAATGTTTTTAGCTTTATACCTACCGACAATTTTTTTGGAAGTCTTATAATTGGCGAGTTTGGTCTTTTGACTATGACGCCAGCTTATATTTTTGGTTTATTATTACCTTTGACTGTGGGGTTCTATGTGCTGATGTCTTTACTCGAGGACTCTGGTTTATTACCACGAATAGCAGTACTTTCAGATAAATCACTTTCAAGAGTTGGACTAAATGGAAGAGCGATTATTCCTATTATATTGGGATTTGGCTGTGTAACGATGGCTACTATGACCACACGGCTTTTGGGCTCTAAAAGAGAAAGAGTTATTGCGACCTTCCTTTTGGGCTTGACCATACCCTGTTCTGCGCAGTTTGGAGTCATAATTGGTCTTTTATCTCCGTTGGGGTTACCCTATATAATTGCATATACCATCATTCTACTTATAATTTTTGGAATATCAGGGCTTGCGTTAAATAAAGTTCTTCCAGGTGAATCAACTCAGTTATTTATTGACTTGCCGCCTGTAAGAAGGCCAATTTCTAAAAATGTAATAAAAAAGACCTATATGAAGTCAAAAGGGTTCTTAATTGAGGCAACACCCATATTTGCACTTGGGTCAATTATTATAACGGTATTGCAGTATACTGGTGCGCTAAAGGCTATAGAGAGTTTTATTTCTCCTCTAGTTACAGAGTGGCTTAAGCTGCCTGCAGAAACTGCGGTGGTATTTATTATGGGTATCATAAGGAGAGATTTTGGGGCAGCTGGCCTTAGTCATATTGCAATGACAAGCGGTCAAATGCTCGTTTCACTAATAACCATAACACTATTTGTGCCTTGTGTAGCAGCTATTATAATGATATTCAAAGAACGCTCAAAGTTAGAAGCTACCGCAATTTGGCTTGGAAGCTTTGCTATAGCTTTTCTGGTAGGTGGCTTGTTGGCAATGGTAATAATCTAGCAGGGGGTTAAATTATGAAAATCATATGTGAACAGTGTAAATATGAGTATATTATTCCAGATGATAAAAATATAGCTACAACCTGCCCTAGATGTGGTAAAATAAATACAAATTACAATAAATGTGAGAATTGTAAGGGGTGTTCGCTTTTAAAGGGATGTAAAAAAGCTGAAAGGGGAGTTTACCTTGCAGACTGAGGATAATCGCTATTTAAAGCAAAGGCTTAAGGAGTCAGGGTATAAGTACACAGGGCAGAGAGCGGCTGTTTTGGATTCTCTCGTTCAATGTGCTGGAAAGCATGTGAGCACTGAGGAGTTATTTAACTATGTAAAAGTGGAGCATCCGGAGATAGGGATTGCTACTGTCTATAGGACGCTGATTCTACTTGATAAGCTAAAATTAGTACATAAGCTTGATTTTGACGATGGTTTTAGTCGTTACGAGCTTGTACGTCCAAATGAGGATCACAGACATCACCACTTGATTTGTGAGCTTTGTGGTAATGTATCTGAGGTTGAGGATGATTTATTAGACTCTTTGGAGGAACAAATATTTATTAAAAACGGCTTTCTTGTTAAGAATCACAGAGTAAAATTTTATGGATTGTGTTCAGATTGCAGAAAACAATAAACTATTTTTGGGGGAATTATGGCCAAGCTGTATTTTAGGTATGGTGCAATGAACAGCTCTAAGACAGCAAATGCACTAATGGTTAAGTATAATTATGAAGAACGTAGTCAAAAGGTAATTCTATTGAAGCCTTCAACTGATATCAGAGATGGTTTCTCCACTATAAAATCCCGAGCAGGTTTATCAGAGGAATGTACTATAGTAAATACGAATAGCAATATTATTGATATTGTAACGAGTTGCTTAAAGGAAATGGGAAATGTAAGTTGTGTTATCGTTGATGAAGCCCAGTTCCTTACGAAGCAGCAGGTTTATGAGCTTACGTGTTTAGTGGATCAAAAAAATATACCTGTTATTTGTTATGGGCTACGTACCGATTTTAGAGGTGAATTATTTGAGGGAAGCCAGTGGCTTTTAGCATGGGCGGATACTATTGAAGAGATTAAAACAATTTGTTGGTGTGGTAAAAAAGCTATAATGAATGGTAGATTTGAAAATGGCAAGATAATAAAGAGCGGAGAACAGGTTTTACTAGGCGGAAATGATAAATACATCAGCCTGTGCAGACAGCATTGGACTGAGGGTAATATTGGTTTATAGATTAGATAATGAAAAAGCAATAAATAAAGCATTTAGTAAAGAGTACTCAAACGCTTTTTAAGAAGTGTTTTAGGAAATTTATAATGAGAAAAAGGTATTGAGATAGTGATTGCGTCAATAATTGACGGTCCTATCCTCAGTACCTTTTTTGGTTTCAATAAATAGTATACTAAATAAACAAATAATTTTATTTATGTAGTAACATTTTATATAGAGTTAACATAAGTTATAACAGGAGTGCAGTACTAATCATGAAAGGAGTTTTATATGGGAGAGTGTTGTAACAATTACAACAGTGGCTGTAATGATAATTTGAGTCACTTAATGGCTAAATACATTGGTCAAACGGTAACTATTTTTACTAAGAGTGGAGGACAATCAGGCTGTGGCTTCACAGGTGTTATACTTGGTGTAAATGATAACTTTGTAAGGTTGATTACCAGTATTGGGCCTGCTCCAGGTTGTGCACTGGGCAACGGATGTGGCTCTTATGAAATGAATGACATGGGTTACATGGGTGGCTGCGGCATGATAACTGGAGGTATGGGCGGAGCTATGACCGGAGGTATGGGTGGCTATGGCTGTATGTCTGGTGGTATGGGAGGCTGTATGCCTGGATATATGACGGGGAATATGGTATCCAACCCTATTTATAATGTTGGCTCTGTAACTGATATACCATTATGTAGCATTGCATCATTTGTTCACAATGCAGTTTAGGTAACTGTTATTTAATTACTTAAGAAAATAAAAATAACTATTTCATAAAAGCAAAAGGGGAGGGCGGAGTTATTCCGTCCTTGCTTTATGTCCCATGCTTATGTATTTGTATATCTTGTCATTTTGCCAAAGAATTTAAATATAATAAAAAAAGAGCGTAAGCTCTTTTTTACATTTCACCACATGAATCATAGGTTCTGTCAATAATAGGTTCAAAATAAACATCCAAAAACATGAGTTTTTTATCCTGTGCTTCTTGCACGTTAATAGGAGAACTGTAAAATGCGATTCTATACTCGAATTCGGGCTCCTTTATTCTATCCCTTGCGTTGACATCGTATTGCTGGCTTGATACCTTGTATACCCCATTTGCCTCAAGCTGACTAATAAACCAGTTGAGCTCTTCAGAGTCATCTACATCCATACATGGAATAAGCCCATTTTGCATATCCGAAATAATCCTTTTTATTTCCCCTGTCTGATATCTTTCCTGATAAAACATAATTATCACTCCCCGTAAATTGCTTCTAATTTGCTGGATATTATTAAGATGATTTTTACCTGAAGGTAAAATTTGCATATATTTAAATATACCACAAATATCATTTTTGTAACTTTTAATTTTTTTAATCAGTATTAAAATGTGGTATAATTAAGTCCAAATTGGAATCATTTACAAGTCTTGTGAAGGGGTCAGAAGTATGAATAAAAGATTAGGTTTTAAGATTGTTTGTGCCGGTATTATTACAACACTGCTTTTTGTTACTAATGTTTATGCATCAACAAGCAATATTAGTCTTACAATAGATGGTAAACAAACTTCGGGTAATGTAAAAACTATAGACGGTAAAACCTATATAGCATTAGATGCACTAAATTCGGTAGATGGGCTTACTATCAGCAAGACCTCACAAAACGTATCCATATCTACAAATAATATCTCGAATATAGTAACTAAAGTTTCACCTTCAGTAGTTGGAATTATTGGTAAACTTAAAGAAAGCAGCAGTAACTATAATGAAATGACAGACAACCTGGTATTTGGAACAGGTGTTATTTATCGATCGGATGGATACATAGTTACTAATGCCCATGTTGTTAAAGAAATGGAAAGTATAGTTGTTGTACTCTCCAACAGCAAGCCTTACAAGGCTCGTCTAAAGGCTATAGACGAAAAGTTGGACCTTGCTACTATAAAGATTGACAAAGGTGGGCTCACTCCTGCTACATTTGGAGATATAAAGAAAGCTACCGTTGGTCAAGAGGTTGTTGCAATAGGTACCCCTCTTTCATTTAGCCTTAGAAATTCCGCTACGAGGGGAATCGTTAGTGGAATGAATAGAGTGGCTGGCGGTGAATACAGGTTTATTCAGTCTGATACTGCCATAAATGGTGGCAATAGTGGTGGTCCACTGGTGAATATGCAAGGACAGGTAATAGGTATTAATTCAGTCAAATTTATGGGGTATGGTGTAGAGGGTTTGAGCTTCTCCATCCCTATTGATACTGTACAATATGCTATAAAGCATTTTGAAAAATTCGGCAAGATAAAAAGACCTTATTTAGGACTTAACTTTTCAGAGAGTATAGCAGCGCAATACGGCCTTCCAACGTATGAAGAGGGTATCAACATTCAAGACATTGATGAGGGCTCTCCTGCAGAAAATTTTGACTTATCTGTTGAAGATAAACTGCTTGCTGTAAACGGAGTAAAGGTAAATACTATTATTGACTTCAATGAAGAGATGAAGAAGTATTATCCGGGTGACAGCGCAACCTTCTTGCTTGTAAGAGATGGCAAAAAGTTTAGTGTTGATGTTCGTTTTTCTGAGAAGGATTAAGGTGAATATATGAGAAAACTTGCTTGTTTGATTATTACGCTTTCAATTGTGCTAACATCATTGTTAAATACATATGCAACTTCAGAATTGAATACTTACGCAAATTCAGGATTAAACACGGATGCTAATTCAGTTGATAAAACTGTGCTTGAGTTAACAGTTGATAGTGCAACTGCCAAAATAGACGGAAAAGTATCCAAAACTGAGAAGCCTTTTAAGTATAATGGGACTACTTTTATCCCTTTGGAGTGGTTTACCACAGCTATTGGGGCTGAAGTTATTAAGGATGGAAAGAGAGTACAAATTATTTACTATGATTCAGATATCAATTTAACCACAGGTGCCAATACATACACTGCCAATGTTGAATCAAAAAAACTAAAGGCTTCTCCGGTTGTTAAGAATGGCTTCACCATGGTTCCCTTGGAGTTTTTAGCTGAAAATTTTCCTGTGACGGTGACCATGGACAAAAAAGTTGCTATAAAGATAATACTTGAGGATGATGGGGCTTTGAAGGATTTATCCTTCCTAACAGGAGGTATAACCACTGCTAAGGTAGGTAACAGCTTCTACGGCTATAGCATTACTGTTCCATCCGGTTCAAGAATCATTTCAAATTCTTTTAACTCCAGATACCTAAGCCTTTCAAATGAAGCAAAACAGATTTATATAGAAATAAAAATCAAGTCAAAAAATGATAAAACTCTCGATGAATTGTATAATGATGTTTTGTATAGTTCAGCTAAGAGGGAATCGAAGATTGAAAAGAATGCAAAGTACCCATATTTTCAATACACATCACTCAGTGAATTTGATGAAGCTACATTGACAAGGGTTTATCAAAAGGGAGATAGCTTCTATTACCTTATGTTTTACAGCTATGATGCTTCCGTTTCCCCTGAAAAGCTAGTGTCGGATAAAACATATTACAATATAGTGAATTCATTTTCCCTTGACTACAAGAGTGGTGAAAAGAATGTAACAGATTTCTCCAAGGTAAGTAATGGTAAGGCCCAGTACCTGAATTATATTTCGTTGAGCGATGAAGGTAAGTATCTGCCATGGGGAGCTGAGGTTCCCGCAGATTGGGATACTTTAGCTCTTACTTCAAGCCCAACTACTACATATATAGGTACCGATTCAAAGCATTATTTGAAGGTTACAATTAATTCACTGCCCAAAGAAGGGGTGGACAAGTATGTAGATGGCATCAAGTTACATTACCAAAATACTTTCTCACCTAAGTTGTATTCATTTACCAATGATGAAGAGGCTACTCTTGGGAATATATATGCGAGAAATCTTAAGTTCTCAATTATTCAAGGTGGAATTAATTACAAAATGGAAGAGTTCTATTACCAAAATGGAGAGTTTCTATATGAGGTAACTATCAAGCTACCTGAAAAGGAATACGAGAAGAGTATCGGTGAGTTCAAATCTGCGGTTAAAAAAATGCAATACTATGATATTGATAATAAGAAATATAGTACAGATTTAGAGGGGTATACTTCAAAGAACAGCAGGATTCAGATATCTGATAAGGAGGAAGCGGTTGACTATATCAGTAAAAACTACAAGTGGTCCATCAAGCTTCCTGGCTACTTTACAAAGGACCCAACAGATTTTGAAGGAAATCAAACCTTTGTAAACCCAAAGAATGATACCTTTATAAATATAAGCGTACTTGAAAATTCATCACTGTCAAAGACACTTACTGACGAAGAACGTTTTTCAATTATTCAACTGCTCAATTCAAAGTATGAAATGAAATTACTTACAAGTACCAAACAAAATATGAATGGGTTTGATGTCAGGGCATACACATACTCTATTCAAAACGCTGATTATGATATGTACTCCAATGTCACCTGTTATTGCCTGGAAAATGATAAATTTACTTATTGCTTCCTTGCTATTCAGCCAGAGTTAACAACTACAGAGAGTTCTACAAAACAGGTACAGGACATTTGGAATACTTTTAGGGTGAATTAGTATGGGAAAAACACTTAAAATAGCATTTTTACGGACGTTACCCGTTCTTTGCGGATACCTTGTTATGGGTATCGCTTTTGGAATCTTGCTTCAAAGTGAAGGTTACAACTATGTTTGGGCATTTTTTATAAGTCTCTTTGTATATGCAGGGTCCATGCAATTTGTACTGGTGTCATTTCTTGGGGGAGGCATAAATATTTTATATGCCGCTGTACTTACCCTGTCCATAAATAGCAGACATATGTTCTATGGGCTTTCATTTATAGAAAAATTCAGGTCTATGGGCAAAAAGGCTGTATATATGATATTCTCACTCACGGATGAGACCTATTCCTTGCTCTGCTCTAACAAGACACCAGATGGAATAAGTGAAAACAGACTGTTGTTCTTTATAGCGCTATTGGACCATACCTACTGGATAGTGGGTTCGGTAGTTGGGGCCTTAATAGGACAGCTTATTAGCTTTGACACCAAAGGGATTGATTTTGCTATGACGGCACTTTTTACTGTTATAATGGTTGAACAATGGTATTCCTTTAAGTCACACCTACCCGCTATAGTGGGGGGGATAAGCTCCATCGCTTGTATTTTACTTTTTGGTGCAGGTAATTTTATCATGCCATCACTTATTGTAACAGTGGTAACACTAATGCTTCTAAGAAGCAGAGTGGAAGTCAAACTTGAAGGGGGAGAAGGCGCATGAATATAGGTATTAGCGAAGCAATAGCTATAATTTCTGTTGTAGCAGTGTGTACGTTTGCCACCAGGCTTTTTCCATTTGTCCTGTTTAGTGGAGCAAAAGAGGTCCCTGCATGGGTAAAGTATCTGGGAGGAGTATTACCAGCAGCAGTAATAACAATCCTTGTGGTATATTGTATTAGAAACATAGATTTATTAACCTACCCATATGGAATACCAGAGCTTATTGCTATATTGGCAGTTGCATTGCTACATATATGGAAGAGAAATAACCTTGTTAGTATTGGACTGGGTACAGTATTTTATATGGTTTTAGTGCAGATTGTTTTTTAAATTAATCCTTTACGATTTCTCTATAAAACCTTAAAATATATATGTTAAATAATATAACATTCAACTATTTAGGCTTGTATATTTTATGAGGTAAGTAATAAGGTAAATGGCTTGAAATGAAATTTTATTAATTATACTATTGTAAATAAATGTTTTATTAATTTTATATTATTATATTTATTTGTAAATAACAGGCTTTAAAGTGAGGAATAAAGAATGAAGGAAAAGCTGCAGCCGTTGGCATTTAGAATGTCACCTAGAAATATAGATGAATATGTAGGTCAACAGCATATTATTGGCAAGGACAAACTGCTTTATAGGATGATTAAGGCAGACAGAATAACATCAATTATTCTTTATGGGCCTCCTGGGACGGGTAAAACCTCACTTGCGAGAATAATTGCCAATACTACACAGTCCAAGTTTGAAAAGCTAAATGCAGTTACAGCAGGAGTTGCCGATATAAAGAGGATAGTTGCAGACACAAAAAATCCCATGCTTAACCCTAGTGGGCGAACAGTTCTCTTTATTGATGAGATACACAGATTCAACAAGTCACAGCAGGATGCATTGCTTCCCTTTGTGGAGGAAGGTTCTATTGTACTTATAGGAGCTACTACTGAGAACCCCTTTTTTGAGGTGAACAAGGCTCTTATCTCAAGATCCACCGTATTTATGCTTAAACCTCTTGAGAAAGAGGATATAATTGAGCTACTCAAAACTGCTATAAAAGATAAAGAACGTGGTTTGGGCCACATGCAAATAACTATTACCGATCAGGCACTTGAGTATATGGCTGAGGTGTGCGGTGGTGATGCAAGGTCAGCTTTAAACTCTCTGGAGCTTGCGGTCCTAACTTCAGACCTGAAAAACGATGGCGGTATATTATTGGATGTTGCCACAATAGAAGAGTGTGTTCAAAAGAAGGCAATCAGGTTTGATAAAGGCGGAGAAGAGCATTACGATAATATAAGTGCTATGATAAAATCCATGAGAGGTAGCGATCCCGATGCCGCAGTTTTCTATCTGGCGCGCGCCTTGTATGCTGGAGAAGACGTTGAGTTTTTAGCTAGAAGAATTATTATCTGCGCTTCTGAAGATGTTGGGCTAGCAAACCCGACAGCGCTTCAAGTTGCAGTGGCGGCTGCCCAAGCCGTTAAAATGATTGGGATGCCTGAGTCTAGGATTATCTTGGCACATGCATGTATTACTGTTGCTACCAGCCCAAAATCAAATGCTGCGTATATGGCGGTAAATACTGCTTTGCGTGATGTTGAGACAAAGAACACAGGCAGTGTTCCTATGCATTTGAGAAATGCGGCGGCGAAAGGAATGGAGCAGCTTGGTTATGGGAAAGGATATAAATATGCTCATGATTACAAGAATAACATAGTAAAGCAGGATTTTCTTCCAGAGGAAATGCTGGGTACAATATATTACAGTCCTACTGCCAATGGATTTGAATCGAAAATAAAAGATTGGCTTGATAAGTGGAGAAATAATTAAGGTAGTGAATATTTAAAGAGGAGAATGTATTATGAAAAGATTTTTCGCATGGGTTTTATTATTAGGGTTTGTTTTACTTTTGGTCAATATAATGGTATTTCAATATTTTATAATTCCGAGTATAGCAATTTACCTAGTAGTTGCAGTATTTTTCCTTTTCTTTATGAATAAACCTTTGCCTAGTAAAAAGCAAAAGAGCAATAATATAAATAGAGGGGATAATGAAAGAATTAATCATGATCCAACTCTATATGCAAATTCAAATGGTGACTATAGCGACAATGCAGGCTTGGATGAAAATTGTCAATGTGATGAAGACTGCCAGTGTGATGATAACTGCGACTGTGATAATGATGGCTGCGATTGTGGTTCGGACAGCTCTGATAGTGGGGACAGTAGTGATAATAACTAATACTCGTTCAGTGGGGACAACAGCAGTGATAACAACTAATACTTGTTTTGTGGAACAGTGAATGCATATTAATAAGCAGAAAATAGTTTAAAATCAAAATTATTATTAGGTACGGAGGCAAACAAAATGGACTTTAAATATGGTTTTGGAAAAGGGTACAAGGAATTTTCCATTGATGACAGCAATGTTCTAATGGAAGTTAGACAAAACAATGTTGAGGTAAACTGTGATGGAGAGGATGAAGTAATAAGAGCACTTCAAAATCCAATTGGGTCACAGAGGCTATTTGATATAGTAAAGCCCGGAGAAAAGATTGCAATTATCACTAGTGATATAACCAGGCCTATGCCAAGCAAAACAGTACTACCTCCTCTTTTGGATGAATTGTGTCAAAAGGGAGTTAGCTTATCAGATGTAACAATTGTTTTTGCATTGGGAAGTCATAGAAACCATACAGAAGAGGAAATGAAGTATCTAGTTGGTGAAGAGATATTTAATAAAGTTAAGTGCATTGATAGCAGTAAGGATTGTGTACATATGGGAACAACTACTATGGGCACACCAGTTGATATTTTTACTCCTGTTGCTAAAGCCGATAGAAGAATATGTTTAGGCAACATTGAGTATCACTATTTTGCTGGTTATAGTGGAGGTGCCAAGGCTATTATGCCGGGGGTATCTACTAGAGCTGCAATTCAGTCAAATCATAGTGCGATGGTAAAGGCTGAAGCCAGAGCGGGAGCGATGGATGACAATCCTGTAAGACAGGATATAGAAGAAGTAGTTGATTTTTGCCCAATAGATTTTATATTGAATGTTGTTTTGGATGAAAAGAAAAAAATAATTAAAGCCGTTGCAGGGCACCATATTAAAGCACACAGAGAGGGCTGTAGGTTCCTCGACAGTTTATATAAAATAGCTATCCCAGAAAGAGCAGATATTGTTATAACGACTCCTGGCGGATATCCAAAGGATATCAATCTGTATCAGGCTCAAAAGGCACTTGATAATGCAAAACATGCTGTTAAAGATGGGGGAGTTGTAATACTTTTGGCAGCTTGTACTGAAGGTCTAGGAGAAGAGGTGTTCGAACGTTGGATGCTCAATGCTTCCTCCATAGATAGCACCATTGATGATATACAGAAGAATTTTGAACTGGGTGGACACAAGGCTGCAGCAATATCACTTGTAAATAAAAAGGCGCAGATTTATCTGGTTTCTGATATGGAGGCTGATTTTGTAGAGAAATTATTCTTGAAACCATTCTCAGAAGTGAATGATGCTCTTGATTGTGCCTTCAAAAAGCTAGGAAATGATGCTAAAGTATTGTTAATGCCATTTGGTGGTTCTACACTGCCTTGTTGTTTATAATTTTATACTTGCAATAGCTGAAATAATGTGCTAATTTTATATCATAGTAAATTTATTGGAATTAGGGTGATTAATTTGAAGGTATCCACAAAAGGTAGATATGGCCTGAGGGCGATGGTAGATTTAGCTGCTAACCAGGCTGACACACAGGTGTCTTTAAAATCTATTGCTGAGAGACAAGGACTGTCAGAGAATTATCTTGAGCAAATGTTTTCGGTCCTCAAAAAATCGGGTCTAGTTAAAAGTGTTAGAGGTGCTCAAGGAGGCTATTTTCTGGCTAAGCCTGCTGATAAAATTACTGTGGGGGATATACTAAGAGTATTAGAAGGTCCTGTTGCACCGGTAGAATGTATAAATACAGATGTTCCTGGACAATGTTGTAGAGAAAGTAAATGTGCTACCATTGAGGTATGGAAGGAGCTTAGAGACAAAATAAATGAGGTAATTGACTCATATACTCTTTCCGATTTAGTCGATGAGTACAATAAGAAAAACCAGGACAGCTATATATTTTATATTTAATAATACAGGGTTATTAATAAAAACAGTGTTAATTAATAAATATAGGGTTAATTAATAATAAAACAGGGTTAATTAATAATAAAAAGGGTATATAACTTAATAATAAGAATAATATGGAATAATTTTTTCCGTTGAATAAAAGGGAGTAATGATTATGAATGGCAAAATAGTTTATTTAGATCATGCAGCTACCACTTATGTAAGACCGGATGTATTTGAGGCTATGAAGCCCTACTTTTGTGAAAAGTTTGGCAATGCTTCATCTATATATAGTATAGGTAGAGAAACCAAGAAGGCTGTAGAAAATGCTAGAGAACAGGTAGCTAAAGCATTAGGGGCGCAGCCAAGAGAAATATTTTTTACTGCATCAGGTAGTGAGGCAGATAACTGGGCAATTAAGGGTGTTGCTTATGCAAATAAGTCAAAAGGCAATCATATAATTACATCTTCAATTGAACACCCAGCCGTACTGACTACTTGTCAACAGCTTGAGAAGGAAGGCTTCGAAGTTACTTATTTACCTGTTGACAGTGATGGGTTAGTTTCAGCGGAAGATCTGAGAGCTGCTATAAAGGATACAACTATCCTAGTATCTATTATGACTGCAAACAATGAGATTGGTACAATTCAGCCAATTGCTGAACTTGGAGCTGTTGCAAAAGAAAAGGGAGTATTATTTCATACAGATGCTGTACAGGCCATTGGCAATGTTAAAATTGATGTAAATGAAATGAATATTGACCTGCTTTCTCTTTCAGCGCATAAATTCTATGGACCTAAGGGTGTAGGTGCTCTATTTATAAGAAAGGGAGTTAAGATAAATAATCTTATCCATGGAGGACATCAAGAAAGAGGTAAGAGGGCAAGCACAGAAAATGTTCCTGGTATTGTTGGACTTGCAAAAGCTATTGAAATAGCTACCGAAAACCTTGAGGAGTATAATAAAAAATTAATTTCTTTGAGAGAAAAGACAATAGAAGGTATTATGGCAAAGGTTCCGTATGTTAAACTCAACGGACACAGACACCAAAGATTACCTGGTAATGTGAATTTTTCTTTCCAATTTATCGAAGGAGAATCCTTGCTTTTGATGCTTGATATGAAAGGAATATGCGGCTCAAGTGGATCTGCATGCTCATCAGGCTCACTAGACCCATCACATGTATTAATGTCTATTGGATTAACTCATGAAATAGCACATGGCTCATTGAGATTGACCTTCGGTGAAGAAAATTCAGAAGAAGACGTTGATTATATACTAAGTGTTATTCCAGAAATCGTTGCAAAGTTAAGAGACATGTCTCCTTTGTACGAAAAAGTAAAAAATCAAAAGTAACGGTATATTAGAGTATGAAAGGATGGTTATTATAAATGTATAGTGAAAAAGTTATGGATCATTTTTCAAATCCAAGAAATGTTGGTGAAATAGAGAACGCAGATGGCGTTGGACAGGTTGGAAATGCCAAGTGCGGAGATATAATGAAGATGTACTTGAAGATTGAAGATAATATCATCGTTGATGCAAAGTTCAAGACCTTTGGCTGTGGAGCTGCTGTTGCTACTAGTAGCATGGCTACAGAGTTAGTAAAAGGCAAGACAGTTGAAGAAGCAATGCAGTTGACAAATAAGGCTGTTGCAGAAGCGCTTGATGGTCTACCACCAGCAAAGATGCATTGCTCAAATCTTGCTGAAGAAGCAATTGCGGCAGCACTTAATGACTATAGAATCAAGAACGGACTAATTGATCCAAATGAAGCTTCTGTATGTAGTGGCTGTTGTAGCTCTTGTGGACATTCACATGGGCATGAAGAGGAAGAGGAAGAATAATGTCTAAGAAGAAGGTTATGCTTGGAATGAGCGGCGGCGTTGATAGTTCAGCGGCTGCCGCTATTTTGTTAGAGCAGGGATATGATGTAATAGGAGTTACCTTGCAGATTTGGCAGGATGCGGATGAAGAAACCAAAAAGTCAGAAGGGGGCTGCTGTTCTCTTTCGGCTGTTGATGACGCAAGGAGAGTAGCCAATAAGCTAGGTATTCCATATTACGTTTTAAATTTTAAGGACATCTTTAAAACTACTGTAATAGACTATTTCAAAGAGGAGTACTTCAAGGGAAGAACGCCAAATCCATGCATTGCGTGTAATAGACATGTTAAGTGGCAGGCAATGCTAGACAAAGCAGTAGCCATGGGAATTGATTACATTGCTACTGGACATTATGCAAAAGTCCAATATGATTCTTCCACAGGAAGGTTTATTCTCAAAAAATCTGTCACAGCAAAGAAGGATCAAACCTATGCACTGTATAATTTGACACAGGACCAATTAAGCAGAACTCTCATGCCATGTGGAGATTATACAAAGGAGCAGATACGAGACTTTGCCAAAGAGACTGGGCTACCTGTGCATTCAAAACCTG
>JAEYTP010000018.1 GCA_023433945.1 Bacillota bacterium
GTTTCCAATGCTGAATACTTTTGATAGTAAGCAATTTCCTTTGCATCAAGCTTACTAGCAAGCTCTGTCATTCGCGTCTGATAATCAGTAATCTCGTTGTACAAAACATTACTATATTCTGAAAAATCACCGGTGATGCCAGCTTGTTCAAGCAGCAAGCCCTTTTTACCATTTGAATCTCTAATAGTTCTAATGTTAGTTTCTATTACATCAAAGAATCTGCTTGCAATACCCTGACTTTGATAACTTGCTGTCTTTTCAGCAGCTGTAGCATTGCTAGAGAGCTCTTTAGCGGGTGCTGTAAACAAACTCTGCACCGCATCAGGGTCTTTTGCTATAGCAGCTTTTAACGCTTCCTCGTCTATTGTAAGAACCCCTCTATCAGACCAGGATGTCGATGCTATTCCTATATCGCTTAATGATAGCTTCTGGCCCTTAACAGAGTCTGTTAAGGCCCTGTTCATATCATCTAGCATATTCTGCAGAATAGAATCATTTCTAAGAATACCAGTTTTAGCCTTGGCTTCCCACTTCTCAATCTGATCATCTGTCATTGCTGACCTTTGCTCTGAAGTAAGTGGCTGATAACTTCTATCATATTTCTCAGCTAACTTAGTATTTACTTTACCCAGCATTTCGTTATACTTGTTTACAAAGTCTTTTATGTTTTTAAACAACGCGTCTGTATCCCGAGTAATTGTAATGCTTTCTTCGGTAGTGCTTACATCTTTTAATTTAATTGTAATTCCATTTATTAAAATGGAGTTATCATTTCTGGTTATCTTCTGTCCGTTTACTGATATTACCGCATCTTTACCCTGTGTAAAATTCGCCCCATTGGTTTCATCCAACAGGTTTAATGCCTTTAGAAAATCCCCGCCCTCATCACTAAGATTTACCGAGGTACCTGCACCTAGCCTCTTGGATTCAACCTTGACAGAATCTGATAATGTATCATATGTCATCCTAACATTGGCAGCTTCATTTGCGTTAACCTTATCAAAAACATCCTGTAATGTATCTTCTTCTCCAAATACAAATTCAACATTATTTATAGAAAATCTTACCTTGTCACTATGACCATGATTAAATATAAAGGACTTTGAAAGTTTACCCCTTAAATCTGACAATGTAGTGCTTGTCGAAATTCTATTGCTTTTGCTCGATTCAGTGGTAAAACCCAATTCAGCAACTGCAGACTGATTCTCATCATTTGGAGTAAATATTGAAACATTTGTAACTCCCGTCGATATATCTGAAGAGAACTTTAATATATTGCTATCACCAACAGATACGGTAACCTTACCTTCTCCAAAAGCCTTTGCAATTGCACTGTTAAGATTCCTAAGCAAGGCATCTGTCTCTGTCTCAGTATCTACTGGTGACATATCGGCAGGTATAGTAATCTGCTGAGTTACACCATCTATACTAAGCATAAACTTCTTGCCCTTAACACCCTCATAATTAAAGGGCTGAGAGGCTGATATATCTTTTGAAATAGCACCCGAGCTTGTTACAGAACCAGCACTAGCAATAGCATCAACCTTAATCTTATAAGTACCAGCTGTGGCATCAGCATTTGCAACAGCAGAGAATGCAGTTGAGGAGCTAGATACATTCATAGTCTTGTAAGCGGCTTGTGACAGAAGATTTGAAGACATTTTAGCAACGTCAAAATATTCGTCCTTTAGTCCCTTTACCAAGCTAGTAATATCTCTGTATGCACTTATTTTCCACTCCACAAGTTGCTTTTTCTGTTCAAGCTTATCATAGGGTGCTCGTTCTACGGTCATTAATTGCTTAATAAGCGAATCAGTATCAAGACCAGTAGCTAACCCACTAATTCTAAGTTTCGATGAAGATGTGTATCCCCCCAGTGAACTTATTGGCATAGTATCATACCTTTCCTAAATGTATTGTAACTACATGTTTTATCGTATATAATGCAAATCATATCTTAGCTTATATAATACAATATAAGTTATCGTCTCTCATCAACTAGTACACCAGCCATCTCACATAGCTTGGCAACCATATCTAGAACCTTCTCATTTGGTATCTCTCTAATAATTTCATTTGTATCAGTATCTATAACTTTTACCATTATCTCTTTTGTCTTTTCGTGGATGGTAAACTCAAACTTTTTGTTTGCACCCATAATGGCTTTGTTGGCCTTTTCAATAGCATCAATAACTACTTTCTCAGATACCGGCATTTGACTTCTTTCCTGTGTGGTAATCTGAGAGATAAGCATTGCGTCATAAGTTTGCTTTTCTGGTGCCGGTTGCGCAAGCTGTGCAGGTGCCTGTGATGAAGTCTGGGATGTCTTAAATATATCCTGAGGAAGGGCAGCCGTACTTAAACCCTCTATTCTCATAATATTACCTCCAATTCTAAACACTTAAATTACCTTGTCTCACTGATTGAACTATGTTCTAATCCCTTAAGACTATTCTTATTATACTTATCGGCTGAGTTAATAAATAAGTTAATAGATTTTTGGAAATATTAAGTTGTTAAAAATTAGAGTATTGTTGACGATATTAATAAATAAGTAATTAGATTTATAATATAAGAGTTTTGTTTATTAATATAGATACAGGGGGCATAAATGCTACAGCGTGAGAAAAAGCTTGAAATACTCAACCTAGTTAGAGAATACAGCAACTCCTTTCATAAACCAACGCCTTACCAAAGCGGCGATAGAATTCCCTATGCAGCGAGAGTATTTGACTCAGATGATGTTTGTGCTTTGGTGAATAGTGCTTTGGACTTCTGGCTAACAGCAGGTAAATATGCAGATATGTTTGAGAAAGAATTTTCCCGATATCTTGGAGTAAAATACTCCATTCTAGTTAATTCGGGTTCATCTGCTAATCTTTTAGCATTTATGACGCTTACATCTCCACTATTGGAGGAAAGAGCAATCAAGCCTGGAGATGAGGTTATTACAGTAGCGGCAGGTTTCCCTACTACTGTGGCTCCCATTGTTCAATATGGTGCAATCCCTGTTTTTGTAGACGTCTGCTTACCTACATATAATATTGATATCTCTATGCTAGAAGAAGCTTATAGTGTTAGAACAAAGGCTGTTATGCTTGCCCATACTTTGGGTAATCCATTTGACATTAAAGCAGTAAAGGAGTTTTGCGCAAAGTACAACCTATGGTTAATAGAAGACAACTGTGATGCACTAGGTTCACTATATACCCTTGATGGAGTTACAAAAAAGACCGGAACCTTTGGGGATATTGGCACTTCTAGCTTTTATCCGCCTCACCATATGACAATGGGTGAGGGTGGTGCTGTATACACTGATAATGCCCTGCTACATAAGATAATGCTGTCCCTTAGGGACTGGGGGCGCGACTGTGTGTGTCCGTCTGGCAGAGATAACTTCTGCGGCAGTAGATTTGATGGTCAGTACGGCGAGCTGCCAAAAGGCTATGACCACAAATACGTCTACTCACATTTTGGATATAATCTCAAGGCTACTGATATGCAAGCGGCCGTTGGCTGCGAGCAGCTAAAGAAGTTGGATAGCTTCTGTGCGGCTAGGCGCCGAAACTGGCAGTTACTAAGGGCTGGCCTTTCAGATATGAATGACTTTTTTATTTTGCCTGAGCCTTCGCCTCATTCTGATCCCTCCTGGTTTGGTTTCCTATTGACCCTCAGGGACAATTGTGGCATAGATAGAGAAACAATCGTTCGTAAGCTCGAAGCCTCCGGTATTCAGACAAGAATGCTCTTTGCAGGTAACCTTATAAAGCATCCCTGCTTTGATGAAATGCGTGCCTCAGGTAAAGGCTACCGAGTAGTAGGTTCGCTTGACACCACCGATAAAATTATGAATGATACCTTTTGGGTGGGTGTTTATCCTGGGATTACTGAAGAGATGGTGGGAGATATTATATTAGCTATCATAAATTCTTCGAAAGATACAATGAAAAATAGTTAAAGTAATATAATTTAACACTAAAATTATTTTTTAATGGAGAAATAAATGAAATTCAAAGAAACAAGTATGCAGGGTCCAATGCTAATTGAACCTGAAGTTAAGTGTGATAATAGGGGAAACTTCTTTAGGGCATATTGCGAAAAGGAGTTTTTAAATAATGGTATTGATTGTACTTTTGTTCAAGATAGTATTTCTGTTAATTTAAAGAAAAACACTATCAGAGGGTTGCACATGCAATTACCGCCCTATCAAGAGGATAAATTGGTAAGATGTTTACAGGGCGCTATTTTAGATGTTATTGTAGATATGAGAGTAGACTCTAAAACATATTTAAACTATTATAAGATAAAACTTACACAAGAAAATAATCTATCATTATATATACCAAAAGGCTTTGCGCATGGGTTTCAGACCCTAGAGAATAATTCTTTAGTATACTATAAAATGTCTCAAGAGTTTAATCCGACTGCATATACTGGCTTTTATTATTTGGATCCAAAGATAGGAATAGCTTGGGAAGCAATGACTGATGAGGTTACAATAAGTAATCAAGACAAAGGGTGGAAGCTATTATGAAACGAGTATTAATTACTGGAGGAACAGGCTTCGTAGGGATAAACGTTGTCAATGTTTTATTGGACAGAGGATATGAAGTATATGTAATAAGTTCATCGCCAAAGTCTTGTTCTCTGCCATTAAAAATTATAAACTGCAACCTTTTAAACTATGCAGAAACACTAGAAGTCATGCAGGATATCTCTCCAAACTATTTGATTCACCTTGCTTGGGAGACAACACATGATATTTATTTGCATTCAAATAAAAATATTGATTGGGTAACCGCTAGCATGAATCTACTTACTGCTTTTAGAACTATAGGCGGAAAAAGGGCTTTTATTAGTGGTACTTGTTTTGAATATGAATATAGAAGCAGTCCTTTATCAGAAACTGATACTTTAATGCCCGATAACTTATATTCTGCTTGCAAGATTGCACTACACACTATGGCCACACAGTATTCAAAAGATAATGGAATTAGTCTTGTATGGGGAAGACTCTTCTATCTTTTTGGAGAAAATGAAAAGCCTTCAAGAGTAGTACCATATATAATTAATAATCTTCTCAAAGGCAATGCTATAACATGTAAAAATTCAATGGCTGTTAGAGACTTTTTATACGTAAAGGATGCTGCAAGAATAATTTGTGATATCTTTGAAAGTAATTTTGAAGGGGACATAAATATAGCAAGTGGTGAAAGCATCCGAATGAAGGAGCTGTTTGAAAAAATAGCTATTATACTAAACTGCCCTGATTTAGTAGCATATGACAATCAGCCAGTTACTCCTGAATATATAGTTGCAAATATAGAAAAGCAAAAACTTATAACTAGTTTTGAATATTCTTTTGAGGAAGGTATAAATAATTGTATTCAATTTTACAACGGGGGAGATCTAAATGTCAGATAAAGATATTATTATTTTAAACACTAGTCATATTAATCCTGTTACTCAAGGAGATACTAGTAATCAATCGTTATATAAGATGAGAACCTCTAGCCTTAACTTTGGCAGGAAGTCTTCTGATCCTCTTGTAACAATATATGTGCAAGCATATAACAGGCTAAATAAAACTATGAAATGTGTTGAAAGCATCTTAAAGTACACCGAGGGAGACTATGAGTTATTACTTATAGATAATGGATCTACAGATGGTACATTGGAATACTTTAAGTCCATTAGCTACTCACGAAAAAAAATACTACGAGTTACAGATAATGTTGGTTCGGGATATCCTGTTAAAACTGCCATGAACATGTGTAATGGCAGATATATCGTGACTATCTCAAATGATACATACGTAACAAGTAATTGGCTTAGAAACTTAATCAATTGCATGGAAAGTGATGAGAGTATCGGTCTTGTTACTCCTATGTCAACAAACGTTTCAAATTTACAACAACCTCCAAACTTTTGTTTTTCGTCACTTGACGAGTTTTTTATAAAAGCAGAGGACTATAACAAATCTAGTGACCCAAAAAAATGGCAAGAAAGGCTTAGATTAATTCCTATTTTATCAGTGTTCAAACCTGAACTACTAAATGTACTTGGATCAAACGACCCTGCCTTCGTTCATGACTTTTCAGAAGATGATTTATGTGCTCGTATCAGACGCACGGGCTATAAAATGATACTTGCAGGGGATACCATTGTTCATCACGACCATAATTTCAGGCAGCTTGAAGATAAGGATGAAAAAAACTATAATGACTCACTAGTTTTAGGAAGAGACTCATTTAAGAAGAAATATAAGGGTATAGATGCTTGGGATGATATATTAAATTTTGATCTGGATTGCTTACAGTACATAGATAACCCTCCAACTAATTGTCCTAGTATATTAGGCATAGATGTTAAATGTGGTCAACCTATTTTAAGTATATCCAATAGATTAAGAGAACTTAGTATCTTTAGTAACAATCGCTTAGCATTTACTACTAAGGCAAAGTATTATGATGACTTGCAGTTTGTTTGTGATAGCCAGCAAGTAATCTGTGATAGAATGGAATATATATCTGACTATTATGAAGCTAACTCTGTCGATTATGTAATGTTAGGTGAACCAATCAATACATATGACCAACCAGCCAAAATTTTTAAGAAAATTCTTGGCATTGTAAAAAAAGGCGGAAACTTAATTTTTAAGCTTCGCAACTGTGTTAATATATATACTTATTTAAATTTAGCTAATAAAAGTACTACTTTAGACCCAGAAATGCCTATACAAATTTCTATTGAAGAATTAATAAATTTAGTGAAAATGTTTAATCCTCAAAAAATTAACGTGTCGGCTGAGCCTTATAGTATTGGTGCAGAAGATAGAGAGGCAATAAACCAAATCTGTAAAATGCTCAGCGATGAATCTAACATTAATAATGTTTATAATAAAATGATAACAAAAGACTACTTATTTTGCTTAAAAAAATAGGAGATTATAATGAGAAAATTATTATTGATCAACCCCTTTAACTCAGGGATGTCTGAATTGCTATTAACTAAACATAACAAAGAATCTGTGTCAATACGATATGGTATACTTTCTATTGCCTCATATGTAAAGGAGAACATGAAAGATAACGTATCAATAAAAATTATTGATTACACTATCTCTAAATATTCTTTTTCTTCAAAAGAGGAGTATTACAGTCACCTAAAATCTTATATAAACGATTTCAAGCCTGATATTATTGGTATTAGCGCTATGTTCAATTTTCTGCTAGATACTGTAAAAGACATAGCTAAAGTATGTAAATCTTGTGATATTAAGCCCCTTGTGTTTGCAGGAGGACCTTGCGCAATGGCATATTATGAAGAATTATTAAATGATGGTTATGTAGATGGTATCTCGTTTTTTGAGGGAGAAATTCCAATCTTAAGATTGTGTGAATCGGAAGACTTCTACCAAGAGCTAGATTTAGGTAAATCTTGGCAAACCCTAAATAAGCTCCAACGTAATTACAATCCTTTACCCGAAATGATTGTTAATCTTGATGAAATTCCCCCTCTACATTTTGATCTTTTAGAGGATATTTCAGAATACACCCACATTGAATCACTCTTCACATTACTAGATGTATGTGGTGTTTCTCTCCCTATTCATACAAGTAGAGGCTGCCCATTTAATTGTATTTTCTGTGCCTCCCATTTTGTTCATGGCAAAAAGATGAGAAAGATGTCTGCAGAGAGAGTAATTTCTGATGTAGAAATAATGGTCAATAAGTATGGCCTTACTCATCTTGAGATTTGTGATGATCAATTTCTTTTAGATAAACCTAGAGCAAAAGAAATTCTTATGGGTCTACAAAAATTTAACCTTAAAGTTTCTGCCCCCAGTGGAGTATCTGCCTTTGCATTGGATGAAGAAGTAGTTTATTTAATGAAGCAGGCTGGATTTAGTTCAATATCTCTTGCTCTAGAATCGGGCTGTCAGCATACTC
>JAEYTP010000029.1 GCA_023433945.1 Bacillota bacterium
CATCCATATTGGGCATCATTATATCGCAAATCATCAAATCAATATATTGCTTTTCAATAATATCCCAAGCTTCCAATCCATCTTTCGCTTCATAATATTGAAATCCATTTTTTGATAATACTGTACAGAATAATTCTCTCAGCGATTGGTCATCTTCAGCTACCAATATGTTGAACATCCATCGTCCTCCCTTGCCTATTGCTTATATTAATACCATACTTTCTTCAACTATTCTTCAATTAATATTTAAGTTATAATATTTTTTACATATTTCTCATTAATATATTTTTAATTTTACCATAAAAAAATAGCTATATAAAAATAGCTATTTTCTATTTGAAAGTATTTAATGGTGTACATCAATTTACTGCTACATTTATCCTTGAAGGTTTGGCTTCTTGCCATTATTTGGCTTAACACCATTTGGCCTGTCACCGCCCTTATTAAATGGGCCTCCCTTTCCACCACCTCCACCAGGGCCGAAGCTACCGCCTTGTATAGTGACAATCTTGCTTGTTGTGAAGCTAGCAGTTTCACTTCCCCCAAAATAGGTTTCACCGTTATAAAGTCCATTGAAGTCACTTCCACCAGCTACACTACCACCGGTGTATACTTTATATGTTTGATTTGATTTAAGGTTTGGAGAACTAAAAACAATACTTTGAGCATTTTGCCCTACTTTGAAGGTTGCAGCTGAACCATCATCACCTTGAATGTTTATTATTCCATTTTGTGAAGTAACCCCCAACATTACAGTGTTTTGAGTGCAGGTTGCTTCTGTTGGAGTACTATTTGAACCACCCATTGCTAGAAGAGTACCACCAGTAATTGTCAGGTCGTTTTGGTCACAGTCAATACCACCCTCCGGTTGCCTGGACCCCTGTAATATAGTAACTCCACCGATAATGTTTATATTACCATTTGAATCAAGAGCATCTGCTTGAGAAGAAACAGCATAGATTTTGCCACCATTAATGGTTATTCCAGTAGCCGCATTGAGTCCATCATCACTTGCTGAAATATTTAAGCTTCCATCATTAATCACTATATCGCCTTTACTCTCAATGCCTTCAACTGCGTTCGTTATTGTTACTTCCCCTCCATTGATAGTAATATTATCATTGGAATGAATACCGTCATTCTTTGCTGATATGGTAATATTCCCGCTATTTACAATGACATCGTCATCGCTTTCTATAGCATGTTCATTGTTTCCAGTAATGGTCAATTTGCCGTTACCCTCAATTAGGAGAGTATCATTAGAAAATAGCGCAGCGTTTATTTCATTATCGCCTCCATCCGTAAGGCTATTTTCTGTTCCCTCCTTTAGAGTTAAGGTGATTTTTTTTGCGTTATTTACTTGAAGGGCAGGTCCTTTGCTATTTGTTATATTCACCCCTGCAAATTCCAAGTATACCTTATCAGTAGTATCAACTACAACGTTACCGTTACTAAGTGTACCACTTATAGAATACTTTCCACCCTTGGTAATATTATGATCCTTTTCATCTGTAAGGGTAATCTTCGTAGCAGTAGAATAATCAGTGATTGGCTCTACTTTTGAATTATCATTCTGTGTGGTGGTACTAGGCATTTGTGAAGAATTGGCTGAAGTGCCGTCCCCGGTATCCTTAGAAGAAGTATTGCCAGTAGAACAACCAGCTAGCATTGCAATTATTATTCCGGCTGCAAGAATAACTTTTACTCTTTTATTCATGTTAAACTCTCCTTTAGTAGTCTATCTTATTAGGCTAATTTTACCAATTTATATTTCGCATCTTAATATATTCATCTTTCATCTGCTACCTTTGTAGTGAGAATAATGTTCAAGTTGCCATTTCTACATCTTAATCTATCAATAAATTTCTTTTGATCGGCATTTTCTTTTAATGTCAATGTATATAAAAGCTCAAAAAGCGCTCCAAAATCCGTTGTCTTTACTTTTTGAAGTTTATAGTTTTTTGTATATTCATCAAATATCTCATCAAAAAGCCCTTGATAATCAACATCCTCAGGGATAGTAATCTTTAATTGCATCAAACTATCTTTTGAAGTTCCATAATTTATGGATGTTAGTGCTACCATTACAATACACATAATTATTACAAATACTGCTGCATATCCTATATAACCCATTCCGCAAGCCAGACCTGTACCAAGCGTAAAGAATACATACGCAATGTCCTTCGGATCACCTGGTGCACTTCTGAATCTAATCAAGCTAAAAGCACCTGCAAGGCTAAAAGCTCTCGCAACATTATTGCCAACAAGCAAAATGATGATAGAGATAATGGCAGGCAGCATAATAAGTGTTATTGAAAAGCTGGGTGAATATCCTTCTCTTTTGTGCGTCAGTATATATACCCTGCTAATTACTAATCCCAATAATATTGCTGACAGAATAACTGTTAATGTGCTAGATATAGAAAGTGTATCTGCTACCGCAGATGTAAAAATAAAATCCATAGAGTCTCTCCTTATTTATTGTTATCATGTTTTCTTGTATTAGTATCTTTTGCTTTGTATCGGCGCAGTGTTACTTTTTATACCTATAACATGCTATTTTTTTAAGCGCCTTGTTATCTTGTAAATCTACGACTACTTTCGTATAAGCACAGTATTATCATATATACCTGCTACTTGCTACTTTGTAGAAGCCCTTGTCTTCATGTAGCCTAGCTAGCCTGAGTTACTATATTATCGTCCGCTTCTTGTACACATCTATCCAAAAGGTACTGCTTGAATTCTGTGCCATACTTTGAGAAACCTTTACTGTATATATTTAGCTCTGACAATTCTCTGGCCAACCAAACAGGGATAGCCCCATTAATCTTAACTTCCATAAGATAAGTACCTTCGTCTATAAGTGGTGTTCCAAAGCTCTCTAACTCTAGGGTCAGGAAGTCCCTTCTAGTTTTAATATTGTAATCAAAAGTTATTCTAAAGTTTTTGTCCTCTTTCCCAAATAGCGCTATCCTGTCATAGCAGATGTACGCTTTTGGTTTAACAGCATTGTTTTTCAGGAAGTATGCAATCTCCTGCAACACTTGATTATTAATATAGTCTGTATTTGTAGGAGTGATTCCTTTTTCAATGAATGCATTTACCTCTGCCAGTGTCATAGTCGCACGCCTCTTGTTTACAATCCCACCAATCTTTTTCTTAAGCTCAAGGAAAACTATATCGTGTGGCTTAATGTTTCCTTTGTAACTCCTAAGCCTGAGCTTTTCCTTATAATATGGCTTTGAAACAGAATGTCTTATAATATCGTTGTTATCAGTATCAAAATATATATTGTAAATAGTATAATGGTTTCCGTCCTTACAATGTTTGTCGGGCTTCATATATTGCTGCAGCTTACTATATAAAGCTGTAAACTGTTCTTTATTAAGTAAATATTTCTTTTCATATCTTTTGAATGTTTTTAAACTCATATTCATAACCTCCTTCAATAATTCATGCTTTGATTATAGCTATATAATGTGAGGATTTTGCGAAGAAGAAAGGGGGATTACATGAATATTATACTTTTCTAAAAGACTCTTGATATTGTGTTAATTAATATATCTACGGGCAAAGAAAGGGCCCAGCAAATTAATTGCCAGGCCAAAACCCTTATTTTCACCTAGGTAAACTGAACCAAAACGTGCTTCCGCTACCTACTGATGAAATTACGCCATAATGCCCATTGTGCAAGCTTATAATGCTTTTTACTATTGAAAGCCCTAACCCACTACCGGTAACGGCTCTCTTGTGATTACGACTCACCTTATAATACCTATCCCAAATATATGGAAGGTTCTCCTGCGAAATTCCCTCACCTGAGTCGGTTACCTCTATTCGAACTTCTCTTTCATTTACAATTTGTTTTACAGATACCTTCTTATCTTCTCCAGTATAATTTATTGCATTTGTAAGCAAATTATAAAAGGCTTGGGATATCTTTATTTCATCCGCTTCTATAGATATATCCTGATCAAAATTGAATTTAATAGTATAGCCCTGCACCCTAACTAATTCATTGACTCTATTAATCACCTTATCAATACTTGATGTGAGATTGAATCTAGTAGTATTTATCTCATGTATACCTGATTGTAGCTTCGAGGTATCAAGAACATCATTTACAAGTGTAGTAAGCCTTTTTGTTTCGTCTATTATTATCTGGGCGTTCTCAGAATTGTTCTCTCCCGGCAAATCCCTCATAACCTCTGCATAACCGGATATTAAAGTAAGAGGAGTGCGTAAATCATGGGACACATTTGCTATTAATTCCTGTCTTAGTG
>JAEYTP010000035.1 GCA_023433945.1 Bacillota bacterium
CTGTTTACACAGAATTACTTAGTTTGTAAAGTTCGCAAAAGTTTACTCAATTTTTTAAGTGATTTCTCACTTGGAATTTTTTCGAGTTCCTTTACACTATTGTCACTGTTTACTTTTCAAAGTCCATGTCACTCATCAATTGGCCTCGCTGAGCGACTTTTATATCTTAGCACACCGCTTAGAACTTGTCAACACTTTTTTAGTAGTTTTTTGTTTGTCATAATTTAATACTTTAAGTGTTGTCGTGCTCATCGGCGACGGCTTATACATAATAGCATGAGACTTAATACGTTGTCAACACTACACTAAGGCTCATATTTTGATAATATCTCTCATTTTCTTTTGTTATACTAAAAAAGCTTAATATTTTTCACTTATGCTACTGCTTCATCCTATTTTTTTACCGTTTCGATATGCATGTATAAATCTTTTACATCCTGTATATAAACATCCTTTAAAGACCTATTGTATATAATACTTGCAGGATGGTATAAAGGATACAACTTTTTTGTTACTCCATTAATTTTACATTCTAAAAGCTTTCCATGTACATTACCTATAGTTAAGCTTTTATCATTAGTTACTGCTCTCAATGGGACATTTCCTAATGTAACTATTATAGACGGATCTATAATTTCAATCTCTCTCATGAGCCATGGTTGATTAGTGCTAATATCTATTACAGTAGCAGGTCTGTTTGATAGCCTATTAGTTTTAGCATTCAATTTGCTTAATCGATATTTAACTACATTAGTAATATAGATATCTTCCCTAGTTATATTGAGGATTGATATGAACTCATTTAGATTTTTGCCTGCTGCCCCGACAAAAGGTTTACCTTGAGCAACCTCATCCTTTCCAGGTGCCTCTCCAATAAGTAACACCTTGCTTTGAATACTTCCTGCACCAAAAACTATTGCTTCATTATTAAAAGTACTCCTATATTCTTCATTAAGGTTTTCTAAATCAGTATATAGCTTTTTATCTATCATTAATTATCTCCCAATTGTAACAATGTTTTTACGAATTTTATCTCTACTATTACTAGAATTCTTTATATCCTACTTTTACATTAAATCTTATATCTTACTATTGTTTTAAATCTTTATATCCTACTATTACTTCTTTATATCATCCAGTTTCTGTTTCACAGCCTTGATATCTATAAATAAAAGCTCTTTCTTTGATTCATCTCTCAACAGTGCGGCTGGATGAAATGTTGGCATTATATATACACCCTTTCTTTCAATCCATTGACCCCTTATCTGAGTAATTTTCTGTTCCTTTCCTATTATATGTCTAGCTGCAGTGCTACCCAGGCAAACCATTATCTGTGGCCTGATTAGTGAAAACTGATTTCTAAGCAGCGGTAGACATTGCTCTGCCTCACTATCTGTTGGTACCCTATTGCTTGGCGGACGGCATTTTACTACGTTTGCAATATAATAATCGTCTTGTTCAAACTCAAGTGCCTCTAAAAGTATATCAAGCAGTTTCCCAGCAGGACCAACAAAAGGTAATCCGTGAATATCCTCCTGCTCACCAGGACCTTCCCCAATAAACATTACTTTTGCATTTATGTTGCCCCTACCAATTACAACATTGGTCCTTGTACCCGCCAAGTCGCAGTTTGAACAGTTATTACATTCTTTTAAAAGTTCATTCCATTGAAGCATAATGTTCCTTTCTTATATTAATATGGGTAAACCATATTTTTCTGTTTTCTATATAAATTAAGTTCTCGTTATTAATTACGTTCTTGTTATAAATTATCTTCTTGTTATGAAACTGAATATAAGATTATTTTACACCCATCAAAAAGAACCCAAGGTAAAAGCCCTTGAGTTCTATTTTAATATATTTTAATAGATAAGTGAATGATAAGTGTAATTTGTACTATTATCCAATATAAGCCATATTATAAGCTTAACATTGCTAAACTTTACGTGCTCTTACACCTAAAAGTAAATTTACTTAATACATTCTTACACTTTTAATCTAGTTTTGAATCTTTCTACAGCTGCAAGAGTATTATCCCTGCTTCCAAAAGCAGTAAGTCTGAAATAGCCCTGACCACTTGGTCCAAATCCAACCCCTGGAGTGCCAACAAGGTTTGCCTCTCCGAGCAATTTGTCAAAGAAAGCCCATGAATCCATCTTATTAGGAGTTTGCAACCAAATATATGGGGCATTAACGCCACCAAACACTTTAATTCCTATATTCTCAAGACCCTTTTTGATAATACCCGCATTTTCTAAATAGTATGCGATAGTTTCCTTTACCTGCTTTTGTCCTTCAGGTGAATATACTGCTTCTGCACCCCTCTGAACAATGTAGGAAACGCCATTAAACTTAGTTGCCTGTCTTCTGTACCACAGTCTGTTTAGTCCTACCTCAGATCCGTCAGTTGTATATGCCTTAAGCTCTTTAGGTATCACAATGTAGGCACATCTTGTACCTGTAAATCCAGCTGTCTTAGAAAAACTTCTGAACTCAATGGCTACTTCCTTTGCACCCTCTACTTCATAAATGCTATGCGGAACATCCGCTTGTGTAATAAATGCCTCATATGCTGAATCAAATAGAATGATAGCATTATTCTTTGAAGCATAATCTACCCAAACCTTAAGCTGATCTTTTGTAAGTGTAGTTCCGGTTGGATTGTTTGGAAGACAAAGATATATCAAGTCAACCTTTTCTTTTGGTAACTCAGGAACAAAGCCATTTTCAGCAGTGCATGGAAGATAGGTCACATTGCTCCATTTTCCATCATTATAAGTTCCTGTCCTCCCGGCCATTACATTGCTGTCAACGTAAACCGGATATACTGGGTCAGTAACTGCAATCCTGCTATCCAAACCAAAAAGCTCCTGAATATTTGCAGTATCACTCTTAGCACCATCGCTGACAAATACTTCATCAGTTCCTATATCAATTCCTCTTGCCTTATAATCGTTCTCAATAATTTTATTAATTAAGAAATCATAGCCTTCGTATTCGGGGTAACCCTTGAAGGTTTCTACTCTAGACATATCATCAACAGCCTTGTGCATTGCTTCAATACAAGCTTGTGGCAAAGGACGTGTAACATCACCTATTCCCAATCTAATAATATCAGCAGTTGGGTTTTCACTCTTATAGGTAGCTACTCTCTTTGCAATTTCAGCAAATAAATAATTACCTGGTAACTTTAAATGATTCTCATTAACAAATGCCATTTATAAATGCTCCTCTCAATAATAAATTAATATATAATCAGAATAATCACTTAGCTAGCGTAAGTTACTTAGTTAACGTAATTTACTTACATAGCATATTTACTTAGATAGCTATCTCACCTTCAAAAACAACTTCTGCAGGACCGGTCATGTATACATGATTGTCCTTCTCACTCCATTCAATAATCAAATCTCCACCCAAAAGCTGAATAGTTGCCTTTCGGTTTGAAATATTATTTAATACAGAAGAAACAAGAACCGCACAAGCACCAGTGCCACATGCAAGGGTTTCTCCTGCACCTCTCTCCCATACTCTCATTTTTAAATTGTCCCTATCAATAACCTGAACAAATTCCGCATTTACTTTTTTAGGGAATAATTCATGCGTCTCCATTTTTGGGCCAACAACATTAAGTGGAAAGATCAGCACATCATCTACATATGTTATCGCATGAGGATTTCCCATAGAAACAGCAGTAACCTTGTACTTTATGTTGTCTATTTCAATTACTTCATTAATAAATGTATCTTTGTCACTTTTAACAGGTATCAAAGAAGCCTTTAGTATTGGTTCGCCCATATCAACTCTTACCAACGTGACCTTATCATTTTCAACAGTCATCTCCAAGTACTTAATACCCGCTAATGTTTCAATGCTAATAGAAGTTTTGTTGGTAAGTTTATTGTCGTAGAGATATTTGCCAACGCAGCGTATAGCATTACCACACATTTCTGCTTCAGAACCGTCCGAGTTAAACATCCGCATTCTAAAATCAGCACAGTCAGAGCTCATTATAAGTACCAATCCGTCCGAGCCTATTCCAAAATGCCTATCACTAACCTTTTTGGCAACAGCAGATGGGTCATTTATTGGCTCATTTATACAATTGACATAAATATAGTCATTTCCTAAGCCTTGCATTTTTGTAAATTTCATAAATAAACTCCCTTCGGCTACCGTTAATTTCCAAATATAATAATACATTATAACATACATTGTTTGTTTTACAACGGAAAATATAAACCTAAATCAATTGTTTTGTTATGTATAATATATTAATTTCTGATATTAAGAATATTACTTATTATGGCTGAATTAATTGTATTGTAATTTATCATATACTATAATTATACTGACCAATGCTAAAACTTGCTATTAGTATAATTTTGAGTATTTGTAGAATTATATTATGTCATTAATAATGAAATAATATTGCTAAAAGCAACCAATAGAAGAGTAAGCTGTAATTCTTTAACACATGATAAACATTGATACAGAACTGGAGTGATATTTTTTGAAGGAGTTTTTCTCCCAACTATGGGAAACTATCTCTAATTTTTTTGTAAGAATGTGGAATAACGTTGCACCTTTTTTCGAGGGCTTCAAACTTCCAGGCTTTGCCACCATGATTTTAGGAATAACATTTATATTTTTATTAGTCATAGTAATTATGGGTATCAAAAAAATAAGACGCATTAATAAGGGTGAGTTAGTTTATTCCGAGGAAGATCTACTTGATACTGAAGAAGCTAGAAAACCATTGTTTAAGCTGCAGAAAAAGGACTATTTAATTATGTTATTAATGTGTATCGTATATTCTATACCTGCACTTTACAATCTAGGGTCCTTTGATGTACCATCAACTGGTTGGGCTCCTGCTGCGGCTAATGATGGATTTGTTATCGATTTAGGCAAGGAAACTGAAGTATCTAAGTTTATGTTTTATCAAGGATATAATGCCGAGAAATATGATGACTCAAAATTTGAAATAAAGTATGAATATTCTTATGGTACATACTGGTCGTCCGAAACTTTGGATAAATCAGGTTTCTACTCATGGAAATCTACGTCTGCGGACAAGACATTTAAAACAAGAAGAATTAAAGTTGTTGCTAATAAAGGTGGCGCAGTAATTAACGAGATTGCTGTTTTTGAAAAAGGGTTTGATAAGCCTATGACAGGATTAAAAATACTCCCTATAGAGAGCAGTACAAACGGTGGGAATAATGTAGTAGACGGGAAACAATATGCACTGTCCAATCTATACGATGAGCAAGAGTTAGCAGACTATTATACCTCTTATCTGACAACAACATACTTTGATGAGGTATTCTATCCAAGAACCGCTTTAGATTTCATTAACCAGAATGTTTCCTTTGAACGCACTCATCCTCCTCTTGGAAAGTATTTTGTGCTGCTGGGTATGCAAATATTTGGAACAAATCCATTTGGCTGGAGAATCGTAGGTACTCTCTTTGGCGTAGCAATGATACCTCTAATGTATTTATTTGGTTTGAAAGTATTCAGGAAAAGATTCTTTGCATTCTGTACGGCATTCTTGATGATGTTTGACTTTATGCACTTTGTCCAAACTAGAATTTCAACTATAGATGTATATGTTACCTTCTTTATTATATTAATGTATTATTTCATATACGATTACTTTGTGAAAAAGCCATATAAAATGGGATTTAAGGGTTCCCTAAAGCCATTATTCCTTTGTGGCTTGTTCCTCGGTATTGGCGCAGCAACTAAGTGGATCGCTCTTTATGGGGCTGTAGGCATAATGCTGTTATTCGTTATTACCAAGATTGATGAAGTCGCTAGTTATACTGCCTATAAAAAATCAGGGCTTAACTCAGACCTTTTTGCAAGGTTTTGGCTAAACAGCTTTATAAAGACCGGACTAGCCTGTGTGCTATTCTTTATATTAATACCTGCTGTAATTTACTTTGCTTCATATACCTCAATAATGCTAGTACCTGAAAATGGAGTAAAAGAGTTTTTTAATAATCAACTGCATATGTATAACTTCCATAATGAACTAAGCATGAAACACTCTTATTCTTCACAATGGTGGTCTTGGCCTGTAATGGTGCAGCCAATATGGTATTACGGTTCTAAGGCCCTAGCTGAAACAGGAATGGCTTCTAGTATTATATGTATGGGAAACCCATTGATTTGGTGGCTAAGCTTCCCCGCATTAATTGCAGGCATTGTATTCGCTATAAAGAGAAGAGATAAGTATATGGTAGTACCAATCTTCGGAGCACTGTTCCAGTACATCCCTTGGATGGTTGTAAGACGAATGGCCTTTATATACCATTATTTCTCCGTTATTCCGTTTTTAATTATTATAATGGTATATCTCCTCAAGATATTCTCAGAGCTTGGAGATAAGGCTCGTAAGCTGGTATACGTTTATCTCGGATTGGTAGCTTTACTGTTTATAATCTTCTACCCTATACTATCAGGGTTAGAAGTGCCGAGGTGGTATGCAACCATCCTTCAATGGTTCCCTAGCTGGAGCTTTAGGTATTAATTTGTTTAATGCACAATACCGCAATAATAGAATACAGGCTATTAGGATAGTATTAGTTTAAGGCACATCACAGCTATAAGGCAAAAGTGGCACAAGTAAAACCTGCATCATATAGGTTTTACTTGTGCCACTTTTTATTAATCAGTAGTCAAAAAAATTAATCGCCTCGTAGAAATGTTAAAAGCCTCGTACACAGCTTAAAGCGAATGTACAAGGCTCTGTGGTGGAGGGAGATGGATTCGAACCATCGAAGCTACAAGCAACAGATTTACAGTCTGCCCCCTTTGGCCACTCGGGAACCCCTCC
>JAEYTP010000055.1 GCA_023433945.1 Bacillota bacterium
AACCTTAAAGTTTCTGCCCCCAGTGGAGTATCTGCCTTTGCATTGGATGAAGAAGTAGTTTATTTAATGAAGCAGGCTGGATTTAGTTCAATATCTCTTGCTCTAGAATCGGGCTGTCAGCATACTCTAAATAGAATTATTGATAAACCTGTTGACCTTTCATTGCTTGATACAATTCTTTCCTGGTTTAAGCTTTATGATATACGTGTACATGCATCTGTGGTAAATGGCTTTCCAGGCGAAACAAAAGAAAACAGGTTAGAAAGTATACAATTTTTGAGAAACTCAAAAATTGATTGGTATAATGTTTTCTGCGCTACCCCTTTAAAAGGAAGTAGATTATACGATATTTGCATTGAAAAAGGGTATCTTACAGATAATTTCAAAGCAGAAAGCGGATTTCATGCTGCATCAATTAGTACAGAGGATTTTACTCCTGATCAGATAACAAGAGAATCCTACCTCATGAACTTAGACTTAAACTTTATAAACAACTATAACTTAAGATCTGGAAATTATCAGTTAGCACATGACTATTTTGATTATGTCGCAAAGAAGTTCCCATTTCACGCTTTTGCCCATTATTGTCTAGCAAAATCACTAGAAGGTATGTGTTGTGATTATCAACTCATAGACAAAGAAATGTCAGAATTTAAAAGAATTATATCATCTGACAAGGAATGGGAAAGTTATTCAAAGTACTTTAATATCATCTAGAAATTAAGGAGGATAAATGAACATATTACATGTAACAGCCCACCTAGGCGGAGGAGTAGGTAATGTTCTTTTGGGATTATGTTTAAATGATAAGCACAATAATCATAGCATAATATGCCTTGAGGAGCCTAAAAACAGACATTATTATGATATATGTATAAGCTCTGGAATTCAAATATACTCATTAAAGTCACATGATATTATGTCACTATTAGAGCGCGCAGATGTTGTGCAAATAGAATGGTGGCATCATCCATTGATTACTGACTTTATGATAAATAATCTGCCTAAAGTCAAAACACGCCTAGTAGTTTGGAGCCATATTTCTGGCTGTAATTACCCCTGTATTCCGTTTGAGTTTGTTAGGTTTGCCGATGCTTTTGTTTTTGCTACACCATATTCTTTTGACAACCCTTTTTGGACTGAAAGTGAAAGAAAACTAGCAAAGGAACTTGGTTATCTAGCTATTAGTTCAGGTAATGATTTTAGTGGCGAGCCAATTCCTTTGAAAAAGCATGACGACTTTGTCATTGGATATGTTGGATTTTTAGGATATGAGAAAACAAACCCTGATTTTGTTAAAATATGCGAAGGCTGTGCAGACATTCCAAATGTGAAATTTGTAATTGTTGGAGATTTGAAATATGCCAATGACCTTATAAAAGATGTAAATGACTCAAATTACTCTGACAAGTTTATTTTTAAAGGATATTCAAGTAATGTAATGGAGGAACTCTCTTCATTTGATTTATTTGCATGCTTATTGCACCCAAATCACACCGGGGCCTCAGAAAATGCTCTTTTAGAAGCAATGTATGCAAAAGTATGCCCCTTAGTAATGAAACAGTGTACTGAGCAATACTTAGTAAGCCATGGCGAAACAGGAATGGTATGCACTAGCTATGAAGATTTTGCACACAAAGCTAAAGACCTTTATTTTAATCAAAAACTAAGAGTTTCCCTCGGTGAAAATGCATCCCACTATGTTAGGAATAATCTTAGTATTTCAAATACTGTAAATGCACTTTTAGAAGTTTATAATGATGTTATTAAGAAAAACAAAGACTTTCATAATGCTCAAAATGTATTTGGAAGTTCACCCTATGAATGGTTTAATTCATGCTATAAGTACGACCCTAAAAACATTACTGGATTAGCAGCTGGCAAGTCAAAGGGGTCTTTACTTCAATATTATAGTTATTTTAAAGATGAAAAACTAGAAGAATTAATAAAGGAGAATAATCTATGACCGCAAAAATTGAGCCTAATTATGATAAAGAAAGGGAGATATTGAAGAATGTTATTCCCCTTTCTTCTCCCTATACAGTATTGATTGAAATTACACGATTATGTAATTTTAAATGTTTTTATTGTGCACACTCAATAGAGACCACTAAAAAGACTGAATGCAATACTATGAAAATCGAAGAATTCAAAATAATATCTAAACAAATATGCCAATTCTCCCCACATCCAAAAAGAATCCTTTTTGTTGGCTTAGGAGAACCCCTTATAAACCGGGCTCTTCCTGAGATGATTAGAACTCTAAGAACTGATGGGTTTACTGGAAAGATTGATGTGGTAACAAACGGTTCACTGTTTACACAAGATTATACTAAACAGCTTATATCCTCTGGAGTATCCAAGTTTATAATATCCTTACAAGGACTTACCTCTGACAGCTATATAGATAATTGTAAGTATAGCCTTGATTACGATAAGTTTATTGAAAATCTAACCTACTTGTATAAGAACAAAAAGGATACTCATATATATATAAAAATTATTGATAGTATGCTTAAATCAAAACAGGAAGAGCAAATATTTTATAGCACCTTTTCACCTATATGTGACAGTTGTTATATTGAGCATTTAATATGTAACCAAGAAAAAATGGGTGACCACGGAGGAATTGTTGACAACAGCAGAAACGTGTTTAATGAATATGTTACCCCTAGAGAAATCTGTGCAATGCCATTTTATCAAATGCAGATTTTTTTAGATGGTTCTGTATTAGCTTGTCCTATAACAGATATAAGTATGGAGTTGTCAATAGGAAACATACATAACAACACCTTATTAGAAATTTGGAATGGAAGAGAAAGAATCAACCTGCTAAAAAAAATGCTTAAGCATAAGGTAACATCTTTTAACTCGTGTAGAAAATGTGAATCAAAAGATTTTATTGTAGATGCTAGAGAAAATTTAGATGATAGCTATGCTACAATCTTAGAAAGGATGGATAAATATTATGACTTCACAGATTAAACCTTTAGGAGGGCTAGAACGGGTAAAGCTAGCGGAGGCCGTTCCTCTTGACACTCCCTTTACACTGTATATCTTTCCAACAACATTTTGTAATTTCAAGTGTGTTTACTGTGCTCACAGTCAACCCACTTCAGAGCTTATGGAGCAATATGGATTTTCTAAAGAAAATATGAGTTTGGAAACACTTGATAATATTATTGTACAATTAAAAGAATTCCCTAAGAAATTAAAAGTTATATCACTGACTGGTCACGGAGAGCCAATGCTGCACAAAGATCTTCCTGAAATGATTAGAAGAGTAAAAGACGCGAACGTTGCAGAAAGAATAGAAATAATTAGCAACGGCTCACTTCTTACTAACAAACTAGCTGGCGAAATCATTGATGCCGGTTTGGATATTTTGAGAATCTCCCTTCAGGGGCTTAATTCCGATAAGTACTTATCAGTGTGTGGATACAAGCTAGATTTTGAGGAATATATCAATAATCTAGCATATTACTATAATAATAAAAGAAACGGCCAACAACTATTCGTCAAGATAATAGATGTTGCTCTTGAAAAAAATCAGGAACAGACATTTTATAATACTTTTGAAAATATCTCAGATAGAATGTATATAGAATTTGTTCAGAAAGTTTACTCTGGAGTTGAACTTACAAAAAATATGGAATTCCATTCTACCAATCGCTATGGGGATACTTATCCGATTCAGCAAGTATGTCCTATGTCATTCTTTACATTAGGAATATATCCAAATGGAGATATGATTCCATGTGATGTTATTTATAAGCCTGTAATACTGGGTAATGTCAACCAAGAACGCATACTTGACATGTGGAATGGGGACAAGCTCTATGAATTTAGAATGAATCAGCTTAAAAACGGAAGGTTTACAAACCCAGAATGTGCCCGTTGTGTAACACCAGATGATATATTACGTCCTGAAGATATATTGGATAATAATAAAGAAAATATTATTATTCGTATGGAGGCTGAGTATGAAAAAAGAAATAGGTTTTAATACTTTAAAAGAAATACTGTCCTCAAATAATAATATGCCTTCAACTGCTGACCAGATTTTAGATAGTATTATAAAAGCCGGTCAGATTTTAGATAGTATTATCAAGGCCGATCAGGAATATATTATTTATGGTGCTGGTAGAATAGGAAAAGAAATATACTCTCTTCTCAAAAAAAGAAATACCAAAGTTATAGCCTTTTTGGATCAAAACGCACAGGAAAATCAGTATTTTGATTGCGTTCCCGTGCTTACTGTCAATAATTTTAGCCAAAAAGGAAATAAATCTGCTCATGTAATTATTTCGTTGTTTACTAGTAGAAGTATAATTAATGATATAATTTCTACGTTAGCCATGAAATATATTACTAATATTATATACAACGAAAATCTTCTTGCTTGTTTTTGTAAATTAGGACTAAGTAAAAGAGACGATATTATTTTTTCTGATTATGCAAATCAAATTTTAAAAGCTTTTGATATGTTATGTGACGACCATAGCAGAGCTATATATGTTGAAAATCTCAAAGCCTATATAACATGGGATTTTAAGCAAACCATCCAAAGTGAAAATACAATTCAATATTTTGATGTGAACGTGCCATTTAGCAAAGGTTATTCTTGCTTTGTGGATTGTGGGGCATTTGTTGGTGATTCTTTACAAGAAATGACTAAACTATTAAAATGCAATAGCTACTTTGGATTTGAGCCTGATAGAACAAACTTTGAAAAACTTTCTGTTCAGGCTAAAAAGGTTTCTTCAAAATTAGAAAACATATTTCTTTTCCCTTGTGCTGTCTCAGACTATACAGGCCTTGCCTATTTTAATGAAAATGAAAATTCCGGGAGCTCATTAGCTGAAGGTTGCAACACTGGTGTGCCCGTATCTGTGGTTAAGCTGGATGATTGTATAAAAAAATCAAGGATTACAATGATTAAAATGGATATAGAAGGTGCTGAAACAGTTGCACTATGGGGAGCAAAAGAAATAATAACATCACAGCAACCAGACTTAGCCATATGTGTATATCATAAAGTATCTGACATATGGGAAATACCGATATTATTAAGAGAATGGGTTCCAAGTTATCAATTTTTTCTTAGATGTCATTGCCCTAATACTATGGAAACTGTGCTATATGCAACTATTTCTACAAATTAACTAATATAAAGGGATTACCTATTGGTAATCCCCTTTATAATACCCACTTATTTGTTTATCCATTACCGTCTTAATACTATCTTTGTTATATATTATTGCCTTATATAAATCTATTGTTTTAGATATAGACCTTTGTATATCCCACTTTGGGTTCCACCCCAAAATTTTTTGTGCCTTTGAACAATCAAGCTTTAGATAATTCGCCTCATAAGGACCATTATCTCCTTTGCTTATCCACTGCACACCATTCCCCCATTCCTTGCAAAATAAATCTGCCAGCTCACCTGTAGTAATACAGTCTGACTGCTCTGGTCCGAAATTATAGCTACCTGCATACCTTTTCTTGTCCATATATTGCTTTTGCGCCAACAGCAGATAACCTGAAATACATTCTAGTACATGCTGATACGGTCTAATAGAACTTGGATTCCTTAGAACAATGGGCTCACCCTCTCGTGCAGCAGAAACACAATCAGGAATAATTCTGTCCTCAGAAAAATCTCCCCCACCTATTACATTTCCAGCTCTAGCTGTTGAAATAGCAGGTGAATCTTCACTGCCAAAAAAGGAATTTATATAACTATAAGTGACTAGTTCACTGCACGACTTGCTGTTTGAATATGGGTCAAAACCACATAACGTATCGGTTTCCCTATACCCCCAAGGCCACTCTTGATTGAGATATACTTTGTCAGTTGTAACGTTTACTACTGACCTAGAACAAGGGTTTTGTCTTACTGCATCCAAGACGTTAACAGTACCCATTACATTAGTATTATAGGTTTCAATAGGATTTGCATATGACTTACGTACAATAGGCTGGGCAGCAAGATGAAACAATATATCAGGATTAACTGCATTATACGTTTCTGAAAACAAACCGGGAGTTGTTATATCACCAATAACAGAATGTATCTTCTTTTCTAGGTTTAATAGCGTATAAAGGTTAGGAGTGGTTTCTGGCTCCTTTGCAAATCCCGTCACCTCTGCTCCAAGATTAATAAGCACCTCACACAACCAACTTCCTTTAAAACCAGTGTGTCCTGTGACAAGTACCTTTTTTCCCTTCCAAAATAACTTATCCAGCATGCAACCCTCCAATGTCTTATGCATCAATATTGTATGTCTATTTATCTGATTTTAAGCCGCAGCTTACCATACCTTCCATGGTGCATTGCCCGAATCCCATAAATTCTCTAAATGCTGCTTGTCCCTCTGAGTATCCATACATTGCCAGAACCCAGTATGCTTATATGCAGTAATATTACTTTCACTGGCCAGCATTGACAATGGCTCCCTCTCAAATATAGTTGCATCCCCAGCTATATAATCAAGTACCTTTGGCTCTAGAACAAAGAAGCCCCCATTTATCCATGCATCCATAGTGTTAGGTTTTTCTACAAATTCTAATACAGTGTCATCTTCCTTGATTCCCAATACACCAAATCTACCGCTTGGCTGAACTGCTGTAACAGTTGCAAGCTTTCCGTGAATATTATGGTACTCTAGCAGCCTGCTTATATCCACATTTGCAACACCATCTCCATAGGTCAACATAAAGGTTTCATTACCAAGATATTCTTTAACCCTTTTTAAACGTCCACCCGTCATAGTATCTAGACCAGTGTTGACCAAGGTTACCTTCCATGGCTCAGACATATTTGTATGTACCTGCATATTGTTTCCATACCTCATATCAAAGGTTACATCGGCTCCATATAAGAAGTAGTTTGCAAAGTATTCCTTAATAATATTACCTTTGTAACCAAGGCAAATAACAAATTCATTAAAGCCATAATGGGAGTAAGTCTTCATAATATGCCAAAGTATTGGTCTTTCACCTATCTCTATCATAGGTTTAGGCCTTAGATGCGACTCTTCACTTATTCTCGAACCATATCCACCTGCAAAGATTACAACCTTCACATAATTCACCCCTTGCCACTTATTTTTTTACTGCAATAACCTCCATGAAACCTTCCTTGTTTCTAGACATCTTGTAATGTCTAGGAACAAACCCGCATTTAACTAATAATTTCTCTAGAGAATCCTTTGAAAAATAGTTGTTTATCCTCGAAGACCTCATATGAATATCCTTGTCCTTTGCTAACCTAGAATACCCGCTAAGCATATTTGGAGTCAGTATATGAATAATACCATTATGATTTAGTTGTTTAGCAATGCTTACTAATAATTTCTCGGGTTTATATGCATTTTCTAAAGTAGCATTCACTGTAATTATGTCGAAATTTTCCTTAGTCTTAAATGTACACTTATTTACATCAAATGCATCATTGTTTATATCAATACCATACTCCTGTGCCGCACATATAAATGAAATTTCAGCATTAACAGCAGCCATTTTTAAGCCGTTGGAATGTTCAAGAATTTTTTCAACAGTATCTGCATAATCTCTTGCGTCTTGTTTATCTGACTTATCCACTTCTTTAAATTGTGTATCACAAATATATGAACTGAACAAGTGATTGCAGCTATTGCATTTTCTCCATACTTTTATTGGCCCGCACTGCTCTACCGGCTCATTTCCAGTAAGGGCATTATAAACACTATGCATTTGCGCTTCCACTCCACATATTGGGCAAGTTCCAATGTCTTTGTTTTTCATATCCTTATCAAATACATAGTATCTGTTTTCGTTGTTCTTGTCAGTTATAGCTAGCTCAGCAAATGTTGGGTTTACTTTAAATACAGCAGTATGACAGAACAATGCTACCTGAGCATTGCCTGCTCTGTTATATATTTCACCCAATCTAAAATAAGTAATATCCTTCTTATACTCATTTTTTATTAAATGCAAAAGATACTTAAAGGCCTGAATATCCATGTTCTTGCCCACTAGGCTATCTGATAGCAAGAAATAGGTTTCCAGCACTTCATCTGGCAGTCTGTAATCGGAAAGATAGGTAAGTGTAACAAACTCCTGCTCTGTCATATCTCTGAGGTATTGACTTGTAACATCTACTTCCACCTGCTCAAACTTCCCAGTTCTGACTATATCTTTTGCAACCTTATACTCATCAAACACACTTTTATATGTTGCTAACATTTGTTCAGCCTTTTGTCCTACAGCATTTCCACTATTTCTTTGAGAAATTAGAGTAATATAGATAATTGCGTTGTAATCTATATCAATAGTTTTGCTAGATAAAGCAATTTCAAACTCTTCTAGTGCCTGCTCAAACTCATTCAGATGATAATGCATAAATGCTTTTACCTTGTGCATCTGTGCTGTAAAAAACTCAGAAACTCCAGTCTCAATTAACCATTGAGCTTTATCCCTAGCTAATTTATAGTCACGCAAATCCATATAGCAGGATATTATTTGACCGCATATACTATCATTTAGTGGCTCAACTGCTACCTCTAAGCAATCTATTTGTTCTTGTTGGGCGATAAAAAACATCTTTTTATGCAGCCATATATATTCCGATGCTATTTGATCAGATATATTATTTAACCTAATACCATCTAACACCGTTTGGATAACTATCGCCTGATATGGGTTAAGCCTATCTTTATATAGATTAAATAATTTTCTATCCTTTTCAAATAATACTGCAAGTCCTATGTATCGGCGATGCTCTTCGTTGCCACTGTTATCAAAGGCACTAGTTGCAGTATCAATAAGCTTCTGATAATTGCCTGAAAGCAGCATTGCTGCATAAGTGGTGTCATCCTGTCCATCAAAATTATTATTGTATTTGACAGCATAATATAGGAATACCTTGAAAAGACGAGTCCTTTTCAAAGCTGATACTATTGTTTGTACCTCCTCTTGGTCTTCAATGTTGTATATACTGTTTAAAAATAGTATTATTTCTTCTGCAGACTGATCTTCAATTATTTTTAGTAATTCAGAAAGTGCATCACAATAAAGAGGGCCTACTTGCAATGCCTTAAGATGATACTCAAAGGCCTCTTCGATATTACCACTTGTAAGGCTTATATGCCCAAGTCGATAATATGCCTCAGGTAAACTACCCGCAAATGAGTTAACATACTGCTCATTGTAGTTGTTATGAATATCTATCGCCTTAAGTATAGCCTTAGTTGCAGCGTTGTAGTCCCTTTTCATAGCCTCAACGCCCTTATAATAGTTATATATAGGTTGTGCTGGGTGTTTCTCCAGCGTATCTTCTACATGCTTATCAATATCCTTTTGAGTATACTTTTGTGGCAGTAATGCCATCATTCGGTAATAATACTCGTAAACACTTATAAATAGGTTATTTGCTGTCATCAGCTTGTCGAAATCAGGATGGCTCAAAAATTTCTTATAAAATCTAACGCAATCATCATAATTTTCCGTAAGGTAGTTTTCTCTACTTAGGTAATAGTATAAAGGAGCATCCTTATCTCCACTCCTATACGCCTCCCTCAAAAATTCCAGGTTTCTCTTGGACTTAAGTTCAACTCTGCCATTTGAGTATCCTGTATGATATATCTTGACTCCCTCATACTCCACACAAGTTAATTGTGCTTGTTTTTTATCTACATATTCATGAATTTTTCCAACATATCTTATAGAAGGACTGTTTCTAAAAATGCGCATTGCTAGAATTCTGGATGAAATAAAATCTCTATTTTCATCATAGTTACAAAGAGTTGATCTGACACCATCTATCCCAGTTCTAGGAAGTAATTCCTCAAGCATTTCTCTCACTTTTGCGGTCTTCATGTCAGGAACAAAGAATTCATCCGCATCCAAAAATACTATCCAATCTCCCTTTGCTTGCTCAAGAGCATAATTCTTGGCAGCAGAAAAGTCATTTATCCAATTAAAATGGAACACCTTTGCTCCGTAAGATTCACAAATTTCAATGGTATTGTCTGTAGAACCAGTATCTACAATTATTATTTCGTCTACTGCATCTTTATAGCTTTCAATTGATTTTGCGATATTATGTGCCTCGTTTTTCACTATCGAACAAGCAGATATTCTCATTATGAAATTCCTCCAATTTGTTATACCTATATATCGGCTATAAATAATCTTTTATTAAGGCTCAAAACCCCGTGAGTATTTTTGCAAAGTGTAAAATAAATGGGTCGGAAGAAAACTCTCCCGACCCAAATAATAACACCATAGATTATCTTAATAACTGCAGAACGCCTTGTGGAGTCTGGTTTGCTTGAGCAAGCATTGCCTGTGCAGCCTGAGTCAAAATGTTGTTCTTTGTATATGTCATCATTTCTGATGCCATATCTACATCACGAACACGGCTCTCTGCTGCTGTCAAGTTTTCAGATGAAGTTCCAAGATTTGAAATAGTATGTTCAAGTCTGTTCTGGAATGCACCAAGCTGTGATCTCTGGTCAGAAACCTTTGCAATAGCATCATCCAATACGCTTACTGCAGCACTAGCTTTGCTGAAGTCAGAAATATCAAGAGCATACTGAGTAGCCTCATTACTTGTACCATCTGTAACAACCTTTATTCTTGTCAATGTAGCTTTAGCACCATCAGAAGCAACAACTGTACTTGAAGCCTTGTCTCCAACAATACCAAGAGCAGAAGACCTCATGTCATCAATCTTAACAGTCATGCTTTGGTTGTAGTTTGCACCAATCTGTAGATTTGCATTAAATGTATCATCCTTGTTGGTATTAGCTACACCCTTTGGTGCTATCATACTCTCATAATTCGCATTCTGAGTAAGTCTGATAGTTGCTCCAACCTGCTGAGCTGAATACTTAACACTTAGGTTATCATTTACCTTGATAGCACTTTCGAGTCTCTTAGCAATTTCAACAGTATCATCTGAATAGAATATTGCCTTACCCTGAGTAATCTTTTCATCATTTGCATCAGCAACTACTTCAATACTCTGTCCATCTATAATATAGCGTCCACCAACATCGATTGCTTTATCAATTGAAATACTGCTTTCTCCCTTTGTAGCTGTCTGAGCGCTCTGTGCCTTAACAGTTGCTGCTACTAAACTTGACTCATTTATTATGGAGTCTGCTTTTAGCGAGAAGGAAAGCTTGTTTCCATCAGCAGAAGCTATCCAATTAGTTGAGAATGTAGTGTTTCCGTTGAGTGCCTTTGCAATTTCTGCAACCTGAGCTGTAGCATCAGAAGTTACTGC
>JAEYTP010000126.1 GCA_023433945.1 Bacillota bacterium
CAGAAGATAAGAAGAGAAAAGAAGAAATAGACGTGAGAAATCAAGCTGATTCAGCTGTTTATCAGTCAGAAAAGACATTAAAGGATCTTGGAGATAAGATTGGTGCTGATGATAAAGCTAAGATTGAAGCTGGCATAAACAAGGTTAAAGACTCTCTCAAGGGTACTGATATAGAAGCAATAAAGAAGGCTTCAGAAGAGCTACAGCAAGCGTTCTATGAAATATCTTCAAAGATTTATCAGCAGGCAGGCGGTCAGGGAGCACCTGGCGCAGACCCAGGAGCAGCTGGCTTTGGTGGCGGAGCTCCAAACGACGGTCCACAGGATAATGTTTATGATGCTGATTACAAAGTAGTTGACGAAGATAAATAATTGTTTGATAATGTATAGGGGCGCTAAGCCCCTGTACGTTTATTTTTGAATTTATATAAAATACGCCAAAGCTATTTAGTACTACTTTTTGACTTTAGGAAACAAGTAGTATAAGTCGGAATATATTAGCTCTGGCTTATTTTGGGTTTGTGTTCTTTTGCAAATTAGACGGGAGTTGAATAAAATGGCAGATAAAAGAGATTACTATGAGGTGCTGGGAATTCAAAAAGGTGCTTCAGAAGCTGAACTAAAAAAAGCATACAGAGCTATGGCAAAGAAATATCATCCAGATGTAAATCCAGGTGACAAAACTGCCGAAGCAAATTTTAAAGAAGTAAATGAGGCTTATGAAGTGCTCAGTGATCCGGAAAAACGTAGTAGGTATGACCAATTCGGACATGCAGGTACCGATTCAAACGGCTTTGGAGGCTTTAATGGAGGAGGTTTCGGAGGAGGCTTTGGTGGCTTCGATGTTGGTGATATATTTGAATCGTTTTTTGGGGGCTCTGCATTTGGCGGTGGAGGTAGAGGCCGTGCCAAAAATGGACCTCAAAAGGGAGCAGATCTTAAGTATTCCATGGAGATATCCTTTGAAGAAGCTGCCTTTGGCGTTGAAAAAGTCATTACTATCAGTAAAATGGAAGCTTGTTCAAAATGTGGCGGCTCAGGTGCCAAGCCAGGGACATCAGCTAGCACATGTAGCAGATGTAATGGCTCAGGTCAGGTGCAGACAAAGCAAAATACCCCATTTGGACAGTTTGTAAGTAGTAAAACATGTGACGCTTGTCATGGAGAAGGAAAAATTATTTCAGATCCATGTCCTGCATGTAATGGCAAAGGTAAATTAAGGAACAATGTTAAGAAGACAATAAATATTCCTGCAGGAATTGATGATGGACAGACTATCTCACTTAGGGGTGAAGGTGATCCTGGCACAAAGGGTGGACCTAACGGTGACCTATTTATAAATATTAAGGTAAGAAGCCATTCTCTATTTAAGAGACAGGGCAATGATGTACTGTGTGATGTGCCGATAACCTTTACACAAGCGGCCTTAGGAGCTGAAATTGAAGTACCTACCATTGATGGTAGAGTAAAATATACCGTTCCAGAGGGAACTCAGACGGGGGATGTCTTCAGACTTAAAGGCAAGGGAATTCCTTTCCTAAGGGGCAGCGGTCGAGGCGATCAGTATGTTAAGGTAGGTATTGAAGTTCCAAAGAAGCTTAATGAAAAGCAGAAGGAACTGCTCAGACAATTCGCTGAGATTAGCGGAGATGAGACACACGAACAGAGAAAAGGCTTCTTTGATAAGATGAAAGACGCGTTTAAATAATACGGAGGAATTCTTTATAATGAAATGGTATGAGATTCGAGTAAGTACAACTGCAGAAGCAAGTGATGCAGTATCAGATATGCTCACAACAATGGGAGCGGGCGGGGTCGCAATTAAAGATCCATTTGATATTAGAAAAGAACTTGAAAATCCAAATACTTTAGATTATGCGGATGACGAATTTCTAGAAGCTCTGGGTGAAGATGTTATCATTGAAGCTTATTTTGAAGAGAGCAATGATATTACCCAACTTCTGAAAGATGTAAATAAGGGGCTTGTAAATATTTCCCAGTTTCTTGATATAGGTAAGGGAGTATTAGGTTATGCAGAAGTGGATGATGAAGACTGGTCCACTGCTTGGAAGAAGTACTATAAGCCTTTTCAACTTACCGATAGAGTGGTAATAAAGCCAAGCTGGGAAGAATACGAGTCCAAGCCCGGTGATATTATTATTGAAATGGACCCTGGTATGGCATTTGGGACAGGAACACATGAAACAACAAGGATGTGTTCTGTTCTTCTTGATAAATACGTTACAGAAGGTACTAAAATACTTGACGTTGGATGCGGTACCGGGATTTTATCCATTATTGCATCTAAGGTAGGAGCAAAAAGTGTTGATGCCATTGATATTGATGAGGTTGCAGTCAGGGTTGCCAAGGAAAATGTTCAGATAAATCATGAGCAGGACAAGATAAAAATATCAAAGGGTATTCTTTCTGATATTGATAGGGACAAAAATGCTTACAACATAATTGTCGCTAATATTATTGCCAATGTAATTATTGACTTGTCTTCAGATATACCTTATTATTTAGAAAAGAAGGGAATATTTATTACATCGGGCATAATAAAAGAACGTAGACAGGATGTAATAGATGCTTGTAATAAAAGTGGGCTATCTTTAATTGAATCACTTGAAATGGGTGAATGGGTGGCGATGGTGTTCAAATGTCCAGATACTTTATAGAACAATCTCAGATAAATAACGATAGTATCAGCATAATAGGTGAAGACTATCAGCACCTTAAGCGTGTACTTCGTGTTACAGTTGGTGAGAGCATCAATGTGTGTTGTGAAGGGTATGAGTATACCGCTAATGTTTCTGAAATTACCGATAGCAGTATTATAGCAAAGGTTGTGAACAAAGCTTCGGTTACATCTGAACCTGGTATAGAGATTACTCTTTATCAGGGCTTACCAAAACAGGATAAGCTTGAACTGATAATTCAGAAATGTGTTGAAATAGGCATAAGTAAAATAGTACCTGTTATTACCCGCAGATGTGTTTCTAAGATCAATTCCGATAAGGATAAAAAAAGTAAAACCGATAGATGGCAAAAAATTGCCTATGAAGCAGCAAAACAAAGTAATAGGGGAACGGTTCCAAAGGTGTTGGAACCTATGGTATTCGAAACAGCATTAAAACAAGCTACAGCATGTGAGCTTTCATTAATACCTTATGAGAAAGAATTGGATGTCAGTTTAAAGAATGTTATTAACGATAACAGAAATGTTAAGTCAATTGCTGTATTTGTTGGACCTGAAGGTGGCTTTGAAGAAAGCGAGATTAATCTTGCTGAATCATACGGGGCTAAAAAAGTTTCGTTGGGGCCAAGGATTCTTAGGACTGAAACCGCTGGTATGTTTGTAATATCAATATTGATATACGAATTAGGAGACAAGTGATATGAAAGACGTTAAATTTGTTGTGGTTGATGATGCAGTTTTTATGAGGACTCTAATAAAGAGGATGATTGAAGAAACTGCAGGCTATGTTATAGTAGGTGAAGGCTCAAATGGATATGAAGCAATTGAACAGGCAAGACTACATAAACCTGATATTGTTACTCTCGATATTACCATGCCTGAGATGGATGGAATAATGGCAATTAAGGATATACTTGCTGTCAGCCCAGAAACAAAGATTATTATGGTTTCAGCAATGGGACAACAATCCATGGTGATTGATGCCATTAAACTAGGTGCCAAGGATTTTATTGTCAAACCCTTTGATAAGACACGTGTACAGCAGGCAATTCAAAATGTTTTAATTTTATAAATGGGGGGAATTACCTCCTTTTTTATTATTAATGGATATTTTTGTAATTGATAGAACATAATTATATGTTTAATATAAATAATTCTTTTTTTAATTTGGATATATGTTATAATACTAGACGAGAATTGTTATAATTATATATATTTGTATTTCATAAAGTTCACTTGACACTAGGAGGACACTATGGTTAGGAGCATGACAGGTTTTGGCAGAGGTACTTTCTCGGATAACGGCAAGGAGTTTACTGTTGAGATAAAGAGCGTAAACCACAGATATGTAGATTTCTACATCAGAATGCCAAGACAGATTTCTTTTTTTGAAGATAAAATCCGTGAGGTAGTGTCTAAATCTATATCCCGCGGAAAGGTTGACATATTTGTTTCATTTGAAGATCGTTCTGAGGATTCTAAGGTAGTAGCACTGGATGAAGCTCTTGCTGGTGCATACATACAAGCAACCAACCAGATTAAAGAAAAGTATAATATCCAGGAGGATATTTCACTTTCATTGATTACTAGGTTTCCCGATGTATTAAGAGTTGAAAAAAATGAAGCTGATGAAGAGCAGTTGTGGAATATACTGAACAAAGCAATTGATGCAGCAGTCAGTTCTCTTATAAGTATGAGGGAACGTGAAGGAGCAGAACTCAGAAGCAGTATCTTACAAAAAGCATCATATATGCAAGAGATAATTACTGAAATTTCAAAGAGAAGTCCTGACGTTGTTTTAGAATACAAGCAAAAACTAGAAAACAGAATTAATGATTTATTAGGACAACAGTCAATAGATGAAAATAGACTTGCAATGGAAGTTGCAATTTTCGCTGATAAATGTAGTATTGATGAAGAATTGGTTCGTTTGGGCAGCCATATGCTGCAGCTTGCTGATATACTTAAAATAAAGAACCAACCTGTTGGTAGAAAGCTTGACTTCCTGGTCCAGGAAATAAACAGGGAAATAAATACTATTGGTTCAAAGTCAAATGATATAAATATTACTAAATTTGTATTAGAATTAAAGAGTGAAACAGAGAAAATTAGGGAACAAATACAGAATATAGAATAACAGAAATTCAATTGGGAGGAACGTATGAAACTTATAAATATTGGATTTGGCAACATTGTATCTGCCAACAGACTTGTCGCTATTGTCAGCCCTGAGTCTGCACCAATCAAAAGAATAATTCAAGAAGCAAGAGATAGAGGAATGCTTATTGATGCTACCTATGGAAGAAGAACCAGAGCTGTAATAATTACAGATAGTGACCATGTCATCCTTTCTGCAGTACAGCCTGAAACAGTAGCACATAGACTTAATGCAAAGGACGCTGATGTAAATGATTCTGATGAGGAGATTGAGGAATAATTTATATGCATAAGGGGTTATTACTTGTAATTTCCGGACCTTCTGGAACGGGTAAAGGTACAGTCTGTCAAAAACTTCTATCAAATAGAAGTAACATTAAATATTCTGTTTCTGCCACTACTAGAAAGCCCAGAGATGGTGAGGTAAATGGTGTTAATTATTTTTTCCTCAGTGAAAAGGAGTTTCTTGATATGCTTCAAAATGATGCATTGATAGAATGGGATAAATACTGTGATAATTATTACGGAACTCCCAAAAAGTATGTTGAGGATGTACTTGACCAGGGTATCGATGTTATATTAGAGATTACAGTTGAGGGTGCGCTTGAGGTAAAAAAGAAGTATCCTGATTGTGTTTTACTATTTATACTACCACCTTCCTTTGAGGAGCTCAGAAGAAGGATAGTTGGTAGAGGAACTGAAGAGTTTGATGTGATAGAAAAGAGACTTAATCAGGCTCAAAAAGAAATAGAAGCAGTTTTTGAATATGATTATTATGTGGTAAATGACAGCCTTGAAGAAGCTGTTAAAAATATTGAAACCATTCTAGATGCTGAGAGGCTAAAGCCAAATAGAAATATAGAAGGTCTAAACAATTTAATAAAGTAATCAGGAGGTATTTAAGGTATGATTTATCCTTCAATCAATGAATTAATGAAAAAGGTTGACAGCAGGTATACTTTGGTTGTTGAGGCTGCAAAAAGAGCTAGACAGCTTGCTGATGGGGCACCAAAGCTAACTAAGGTGAATTCTGACAAAGAAGTAACTGTTGCGATACATGAAATTGCCGAAGATAAAATAACATATGTGAGAACAAAGAGTGGAATTAAATAGGGGGAATTTATTGTGGCTGTAGAAAAAACAATGGAAAAAATCGTTGCGTTATGCAAAAATAGAGGTTTTGTTTATCCTGGCTCAGACATCTACGGTGGCTTAGCAAATGCATGGGATTACGGCCCTCTTGGAGTAGAATTAAAGAACAACGTAAAAAAGGCATGGTGGAAAAAGTTTATACAGGAAAGCCCCTACAATGTAGGAGTTGACTGTGCCATTCTTATGAACCCACAGGTTTGGGTAGCATCAGGCCATGTAGGAGGTTTTAGCGATCCTCTCATAGACTGTAAAGATTGTAAAACTCGTCATAGAGCTGACAAGCTTATTGAGGATTTTAATGCGGAAAACAATATAGATTTTAGAGTTGACGGATTGAAAAATGAAGAGCTTATGCAATACATAAAGGACAAGGATGTTAAGTGTCCTAGTTGCGGCTCCAAGAATTTTACTGATATTAGAAAGTTTAACCTTATGTTCAAAACCTTTCAGGGTGTTACTGAAGATTCAAAAGCAGAAATATTCCTAAGACCGGAAACTGCTCAGGGTATATTTGTTAACTTCAAGAATGTTCAGCGTACCACAAGAAAGAAGATTCCTTTTGGAATTGGACAAATAGGTAAATCCTTTAGAAATGAAATAACACCAGGAAACTTTACTTTCAGAACTCGTGAATTTGAGCAGATGGAGCTTGAATTCTTCTGCGAACCGGGCAAGGATTTAGAATGGTTCAGCTATTGGAAGGATTTTTGCCACAAGTGGCTATTAAATCTTGGTGTGAATGACGAGCACTTGAAGCTTCGTGACCATTCTCCAGAAGAATTATCACACTACAGCAATGCCACTACAGATATTGAATTCTTATTCCCCTTTGGTTGGGGTGAATTGTGGGGAATAGCTGATAGAACTGACTTTGACTTGAAGCAGCATATGATTCATTCAAAGGATGATCTCTCATACTTCGATCCTACAACAAATGAAAAGTATGTGCCTTATTGTATCGAGCCATCACTTGGTGCCGATAGAGTAACTCTTGCATTCATCTGTGAAGCATATGATGAAGAAGAGGTGTCTGAGGGTGATGTAAGAAATGTTATGAGATTCCATCCAGCACTTGCACCTGTTAAAATTGCAGTTCTTCCTCTTTCAAAGAAATTGGGTGATGAGGCTGCAAAAGTATACGAAATGCTTATCAAAAACTATGTATGTGAATATGATGAAACAGGTAGCATAGGTAAGAGGTATAGAAGGCAGGACGAAATAGGTACTCCTTATTGCATAACCTTTGATTTTGATTCTCTTGAAGACAAGAGCGTTACTATCAGAGATCGTGATACTATGCAACAGGAAAGAATAAAGATTGAAAATCTGATGACTTATTTTTCTGATAAATTTGAATTCTAAATATAATAATCGCTTGCAGGAAAAATATATCCTGCAAGCGAATAAATATTTGGTTGTTTAATTTATCATATTTGATATTACACATATTCTATTTACGTAGTTTTTTTACTTAATTCAACTTATTCTACTTATCAAAATTTGTTCAAATATTTTTTATAAAGTTATAAAGGAGATAATATCTCCTTAATAATATAAATTACTACGGGAGGGTTTTAAATGGCAAAGTACGTTTATCTTTTTAGTGAAGGAAATGCTTCTATGAAAAATCTACTTGGTGGAAAGGGCGCAAACCTAGCAGAAATGACAGGATTGGGTTTACCAGTACCAAGAGGATTTACTGTTACTACCGAAGCGTGTACAAGGTATTATGACGACGGAAAAATTATTGCACCAGAAATTGAAGAAGAGATTTACGCAATGATGAAAAAGACAGAAGAAATTGTTGGGAAGACTTTTGGAGATCCTTCAAATCCATTTCTGGTTTCGGTACGTTCAGGTGCTAGAGCATCAATGCCTGGCATGATGGATACCATTCTGAACCTTGGCTTAAACGACGTTGTTGTTGAAGGTCTTGCTAAGCTTACTAATAACGAAAGATTTGCTTATGATAGTTATAGAAGATTCATTCAGATGTTTTCAGATGTTGTTATGGAAGTTGAAAAGCCAAAATTTGAAAAAATTCTGGACGCAGTTAAAGAGGAAAAGGGAGCAAAATTTGATACTGATTTGACAGCTGAGGACCTAAAGGAAGTTGTTAAGCGTTACAAAGAAATGTTCCAGAAAGAAAAGGGCTTTGAATTCCCTCAGGAGCCTAAGGCTCAGCTGATGGAAGCTGTTAAGGCGGTTTTCCGTTCATGGGACAATCCTCGTGCAATTATTTATAGAAGACTTAATGATATTCCAGGTGATTGG
>JAEYTP010000078.1 GCA_023433945.1 Bacillota bacterium
CCAGTACATTGAAGCTAAACATTGTCAATGAAATGAAGAATGCAGGTATAAAGAGTTGATATGCATTTCCTACAAGAAGACTCTGTATTGAGTCACTTACCATGGTACCCCAGCTTGCTGCTGGTGGCGGAACACCAAGTCCTAAGAAACTCAGTGTAGCCTCTGCGAATATGGCACTTGGTACCGATAATGTGATATTTACAAGTATGGAGCCCATAGTATTAGGAATTAGATGCTTTCTCAATATCCAACCTGTTTTTGCACCCATCAGCGTTGAGGCCTGTACAAATTCCATTTCCTTGAGCTGTAATACCTGTCCTCTCACCAACCTTGCCATTGAAAGCCAGCCTGTTATACCCATTGCAAGGATAATGGTCCATAAGCCTTGTGGTAGAATAACCATCAATAATATTACTGTCAAAAGGTAAGGTATACTATAAATGATTTCCGCTATACGCATCATGATTGTATCAGTCTTACCACCTTTAAAACCAGCTATACCGCCGTATATTACACCTATCAAGAAATCTATCATTGCTGCCATTATTCCAATAAAGAGAGAATATCTAGCACCATACCAGGTTCTTGTAAATAAATCACGTCCTACTGAATCGGTACCGAACCAATGGTCTGCACTTGGTCTTAAGTTCTGTGCATCAAGGTTTTGTGTATAGTATGTGTAGCCAGTAAGGTAAGGTCCTACTATAGCCATAAGGATTAATAGAAGCAGTATTATCAAACCAAACATGGCCAGTTTATTTTTTTTAAGCCTTCTCCAAACATCTGACCAATATGATATACTTGGCCTTTTGATGCTCTCTGCTGCTTCTCTGTTATCTAAAGCAGGGCGGAATAATTCCTTATTAATATCACTCTGGTTTTGCACTTTTTACACCTCCAAGCTTAATTCTTGGGTCGATAAACGTATACAGCAAATCAACAATAAGAACTATAAATATTAACATTACACTATAAAAAACGGTTGTACCTAGTATTGCCGGGTAGTCTCTATTGAGTATACTTTTTACAAACAAATCTCCTATACCGGGTATGGCAAATATCCTTTCAACAACAAAGCTTCCCGTTACTAAGTTAGTTGCAATAATGCCTAAAACAGATACTACAGGCAGAACTGCATTTCTTATGGCATGTTTTATGATAATAACATTTTGCTTAAGCCCCTTGGCTTTTGCTGTTTTAATGTAGTCGGAGCCTAGAACTTCCAACATACTTGAACGCATAAGTCTGGCTATAAAGGCAGTTGGCATTGCTGCTAATGCAACGGTGGGAAGTATTGTGTGCCTCCATGTACCCCAACGGGCAGCAGGTAGCCACATGAGCTTAACCGAAAACAGGTCCATTAGAAAATATGCCATTATAAAGCTTGGGACTGAGATACCTATTATAGCTAATATCATAGAAAGATAGTCTGGCCATTTATTATGGTAAAGAGCAGCCAACACGCCTAATATAAAGCCGAGTATAACAGCTACAACAAATGCCTGCGTACCTAGAGCAAGCGTAACAGGGAAACCCATTGAAATCTGATCATTAACACTTAAATTTGCACTTTTTAGTGATGGGCCCAAGTCAAATTGAAGTAAATTTTTAAGATATATACCATATTGTACAATTAGCGGTTTATCAAGATTATAGTACCGTTGCAAATTTTCATATACCCCTGGAGGCATATTGCCCTCCTTTGCAAGAGGATCTCCAGGTATTGAGTGGCTGATAATAAATGTGATAGTAACCGTCACAAAAATTGTGAGAAGAGCCATAAGTACTCTTTTAAATATATATTTACCCACGTATATTCATACCTTCTTCCATTGAAGTTTAATAAGTACTAATTTGATATTAGTATGTCATAGATGAAACCAATTTATTATTTCAAAGTAAATTTCTATACAATATAAAAAGTTTGCTTCATAAATGATACAAAGTTATTTTATATAGATATAAAGATTATTTTTTAAATAATATAAGTTAACTTTAAATGATATATAAGTTAATTTTTAAAAAGTAAAAACGTCTATTATGGTTAATAAAAAAATAAGGGAAGTCATTTATAGCAATGACTTCCCACACTTAATTAATTCGGTAAACATTTAATAAATACTACTTTATCTCAGCATATTTAAACTGTGGGTATCTGTTTACTATGTCAAATACACCCTCAACATTTGATTTGAGCACATAAGGTCTAGTATAGAAGTATATTGGAATTATAGGCATTTCATCCATAAGAATCTTTTCCGCCTTTCTCATAGCCTCCATTCTAACCTTCTGATCATTTGAAGACTGAGCTTGGTGTATAAGCTTATCGTATTCTGCATTAGCAAAGCCACTGTCATTTTGAGTGCTTGTAGACAAGAACATATCCAAGAATGTCATTGGGTCAACGTAGTCGCCAGTCCATCCTGAACGAGATACGTCATAGTCTAGTTTGTCTTCTCTATCTAGCTTAACCTGGAATTCAACATTTTCAAGTTTTACATTAACTCCTAAATTAGTCTTCCACATGTCTTGAATAGCTTCTGCTATCTTTTTATGGCTTTCCATTGTGTTATAAAGGATTGTAAATGAGAATGTGTTAAGTGACATTCCTTCTTCCTTTAAACCTTCTTCTAGCAGTTTCTTTGCTTCTACAAAATCTTCCTTGAAGTAATTGTTTGTCTGAAATTCGTTTCCGTTTTCGTCAGGTATGCCCATAGTAACAAAACCATATGCAGGAGTCTGACCACCCTTAACTACCTTTTCAACTAGTGCAGTTCTATCCATTGCCATTGCAAGAGCCTTACGAACCTTTACATTATTGAATGGCTTTCTTGTGGTATTAAATCTATAGAAGTAAGTTGTAAAATCTGGTGCTATATTAAGCTCATCATTTCCTTCAGCTCTTAATTTTGCTGTTATTTCTTGGGGAACAGGCATTGTGAGGTGAAGTTCTCCTGACTGGTACATCTGCCAAGCAGTGTTTTCATCTGATATCATAGCAAAATCTACACCTTCAAGTTTTATCTTATCTTTATCGTAATAAGTTTCGTTCTTTGTTAACTTAATATTTTGTTTATGATTCCATTCTGTCATTGTGAAAGGACCATTTGATACATAGGTTTCAGCTTCCTTATCCCAATTAGCATTAGCTTCTTGAACCTTTTTGTTTACAGGGAGGTAAGTAAAGAAGCTAGTTAATTCCAAGAAGTAAGGTGTGGGTCTTTCAAGTGTTACCTCAAGAGTCTTGTCATCGAGAGATTTTATACCGACAGCGTTTTCTAATTCCTTTAGTTTTGCTGCATCTGTCTCTTTAGAAGTATTAAATGCCTCAGCGCCCTTTATATAGTAAAGTTGATATGAATAATTAGATGGAGTATTTGGATTGAGTGTATACTTCCACGAGAATTCAAAATCCTGAGCAGTAACAGGGTCACCATTTGTCCATACGGCATCATCTCTTAATTTAAAAGTATAAACAAGACCATCTTCACTTACTGTTGCCTCTTCCTTGGCAATACCTGGAACAATCTTAGCACCAGGATCTTTTTTATAGAGACCTTCCATTATATTCTCTAGTATCCAGGATTCATGTGAACCCTGAACTATTGCAGGGTGTAGTGAACCGGGTTCCTCAGAGTTGTTAAGTCTAAGTACCTTAGCATTTGAATTTGCTCCGCCGCATCCTGCCAAAATACCGGCGGAAACTGCAAGAGCCAATGATAAGGCTATTATTCTTTTTGCAAATTTCATTAATAAATCCCCCTTCTAAAATTGTGTTTTTTTGCAATATTAAATTTGTGCAAAAAAATAAATTTCAAAACCAACACTTTCTTCCATATAAGTAAGATTATTGTGTTTTTCGTTTTTATCGAAATTGCATGGCGGATTTTAATATACCATAAAAGTTTTATGTATACCATTGGTAATTTGATACAAATGCAATTTACTACCTTTCTTCCTGCAATTTCCCTTATGGAGGTATTGAAGGAAAGCTAAATAAATGAATATAAACTTGTATTCCGGTAAATAATAGCCAGTGAAATTGAGCAAAATAAGCTAAAAATATTGGTTTGGAGAGGGATGAATAAATTGAGTGGACAAGGAATACTAAAAGATAAAGTGCTACTTAAGCACCGTACATTTGTAGGGCTTGGATGGATTTCGGCGGTTATGGCACTAGTTATATACCCTTTGGTATTCGGAATGCTAGGAGTTGTATCGGGCATTTTGTCTTGTAAGGATACCGACAGTAGAGTTGGGATTTATATTATAGTAGTTTCAATTATCTTAATGTGTTTAGGACTTTTTTTCAGTGCTCAATTAATGGGTATGGCAAAGGAGCTATTCCTGCGTATTTAGTTTGAGTGACCTTGCATAAGTAAGATAGGGAAAATTCTTTAGGGATATTTTGGGAGGAAGTATGGATGAAGTAATAAAGAATAGGCTAGTTATAATTGGCGGTGCGGAGGATAAATGGGGCGAGAGCCATGTACTTAAGCATGCTATAGACCTGTGCGGGGATGAGTCTGCTAGAATTGTGGTGCTGACAACAGCAACTCAAAAGCCTCAAGAAGTAGGCGAAGAGTACCGCAATGTATTTGCTAGATTAGGCGTTGGTTACATTGATATATTAAACATTAATAACAGAATAGAAGCAAATAATGAAACTGTTGTACAAAGGATATCCAATGCGACAGGCATTTTTTTTACTGGAGGAGACCAGCTTAGAATTACCAGCATTTTGGGTGGCACTAAGACCTATGATGCTTTGAAAAATCTATATAATAGAGGAGCCCCAATAATAGGTACAAGTGCCGGAGCCTCCGCCATGAGCAGCACAATGATCGTTGAGGGCTCCGGCAATGCTGCCGCCCGCAAATGCACACTTGGCATGTCACCTGGCTTGGGCTTTTTGAGTAGTGTCATTATTGATCAACACTTTGAACAAAGAGGCAGATTGGGCAGGCTTCTCATTGGTGTAGCTCAGAATCCTGCTGTTATAGGCGTTGGTATAGATGAGGACACGGCTATTATTGTTAATGGAAATAAGTCCTTTGATGTAGTTGGAACTAATTGTGTTACTGTAGTGGATGGAAGAAATATTGATTTATCAAATGTATCTGAGCTTGCACCAGAAGAAATTATTGCACTCTCTGATATTAAGTTGCATGTATTACCAAACGGATATGGATTTGACTTAAAAAAAATGCAGGTTATGAAATCATAACTCATAGCCTGGCTTCTTAGGAGGAAGACAAAAAGTGCATATAAAAAGCATTCATTGCTTCAAGGGAAGAAATATTTATTCACATAGAAAAACTATAAAAATGATTTTAGATATTGCACCCTTTGAAAACGGCCCTACCAGAGATATTCAGCATTTTAACAAAAGATTACTGGAGAGCTTCCCCAATTTAGCAGAGCATACCTGTGGAGTTGGATATCGTGGTGGATTTGGAGAGAGGCTCATAGAAGGTACCTATATTGGTCACGTAACGGAGCATCTTATTATTGAAGTGCAGAATATACTTGGATACCTTGTGAAATACGGAAGAACAAGGCAGATAGGTAATTCCTCAAATTATTGTGTTGTATGTGAATATGAAAATGAAACAGTGGCTATAGAATGTGCAAAAAGGTGCGTTGAATTTATTGTTTTAATTTCTAGCCAAAACTGCTCAGCTGTGACTGGTAAAGAAATAAATGAATTTAGAGATAATATGCTTCTAAATCTTAGAGAACTAGCGGCTAGAACAGATCTAGGACCTAGCACAAGGGCTTTATTCGATGAGGCAATTAGACGTGGAATTCCTGTTAGTAGGGTGCAGGACTCAAGTGTACTTAAATTAGGGTATGGAAAGTACACGAAATGTGTACAAGCTTCACTCACGGACAAAACCAGTTGTATCGCCGTAGATATAGTGTCTGATAAGGAAATGACAAAAAGAATATTACTGGATAATGGCATACCTGCTCCATATGGTAAGGTGGTGCTTGACTTTGAAGAAGCAAAAAAGGCAGCCGAGGATATAAAATATCCCGTTGTGGTCAAGCCAGCTGACTCAAATCAGGGAAAAGGTGTAACCATAAATGTCAATGATAGCACTGAGCTTGAAAAGGCGTACTATGAGGCTCTAAGTTATTCAAGAAAAGTAATAGTTGAGGACTATATTCAAGGCTGCGATTACAGAGTATTAGTAGTTGGAGGAAGGGTGAGTGCTGTTGCAAAAAGAATTCCTCCGTGCGTTACAGGTGATGGAATACACAATATTATGGAGCTTGTTAATATAGAAAATGAAAATCCACTTAGAGGAAATGATCATGAAAAACCGCTTACAAAGTTACGTTTGGATGAAATTGCTAGGAGATGTTTGGCTTCACAGGGGCTAAGTGATAAATACCTCCCTTTTTTGGGGGAAAAGGTGTTTATACGTCATAATGCAAACCTAAGTACCGGTGGAACAGCTATCGATTGTACAGAGCTCATCCATCCACAAAACGCAGCCTATGCAATAGCAGCAGCAAATGCACTTTGTCTCGATGTAGCAGGCATTGATTTCGTATGTCCTGATATATCTATCCCTATTAGCAAGGGTGGTTCAATAATAGAAGTAAATGCCGCCCCTGGACTTAGAATGCACATGTATCCTTCTGAAGGTCAGCCCATCAATGTTGCTGCCGATATAATGAATATGCTCTATCCGGAGAATGAGAAGTACACCATACCTATTGTTGCCATTACAGGTACAAATGGAAAAACTACTACAACCCGATTAATCAGACACACACTTTCTAAGTGTGGAATATGTGTGGGGATGACTACTACTAGTGGAATATATATAGGAAATGAATGTATTCAAAAGGGTGATATGACAGGTCCGGTTAGTGCATCTAGAGTGCTTTACGATAAGCGAGTAGAAGCAGCTGTACTAGAAACAGCTAGAGGGGGCATTGTTAGAAAGGGATTAGGATATGACCTTGCAGATGTTGCTGTTCTGACCAATATCAGTGATGACCATTTGGGTCTAGACGGTGTAAATACTATGGAAGATCTTGCAAATATTAAGGCTTTAGTAGTGGAAGCAGTTAAGCCGTCAGGCTTTGCTGTTCTAAATGCTGATGACGCAATGACGCCATATATGCTGCAAAGAGTGCGCAGCAGGGTTATACTGTTTGCCAAAAGTGGTTCAAATGCCCTAATTAAAAGGCACTTGAAACAAAATGACAATACAGCAGTATACGTCAAAGATAATTATATATGGATTTCTACGGGTACAAAGAGGTCACCCCTCATGGCGTTGGAGGATATACCTATTACAATGGATGGCTTAATAGAATGCAATATTGAGAATTCACTTGCAGCTATAGCTGCTCTTATTGGGTTATCAATAAGCTGTGAAAATATCCGAAGGGGATTGTACACATTTAAACCAGATGCAATTACTAATCCCGGACGTTTTAATATATTTGACGTTGGCAGCTTTAAAATAATGGTTGATTATAGCCATAATATAGCCGGATATAGTGCAGTTATAAAATATATTCAGAAGCTTAAGCCAAAGCGTTTGGTTGGAGTAGTAGGCATGCCTGGAGATAGATTGGATAGTAATATAAAAGAGGTGGCTCTTTTGTGTGCTAAGTCTTTCGATAGGATATATATCAAGGAGGATGTTGACCTGAGGGGAAGAAAACCAGGCGAGGTAGCAGGTATCATGCAGCAGGAGATGCTGAGTAGTGGAATGAACCCTGAGGATGTTGAAGTTGTATTGAGTGAAATTGTGGCTTTGGAAAAAGCTATGTTGGATGCTTTGCCAAATGATCTTATAGTTTTATTGTATGAAGATTTTGATTCTGCAATTTCTTTAATTACAAAATTCAAAAACCAACAAGAAGCAGTAGATTTGTTAACCCAGAATATACTTAACTCAGATGTATCTAAAAAGCAAAACATTGTAAAGGGAATATTGTAGAAAAGACAATAGATATAATCACAGGAATATTATAGTAAAAAATAAATATACCACTATAGCATAGAGGAATTTTGTTATATAATAGTACTAAAAGTGATGTTGTGGGGGATTAAAATGCCCGAGGTATATTATTTTGTTAAAAAAGAAGAGGTTGACGACATTCTTGATTGTGGTATGAAGCTATCTTCCTTTCATGACAAAAAAGTTGTTATGGATGGGGTTGAAAAGCTTTGCTTCTCCGCACTTTTAAATCCAAAGGATGATATGGAGAAGTACAGAGATAGTAACTATACCTGTATTAAGCTGCAGGTTGCCAATAAGTATTGTTTTGCAGCAGACAAGTTTATATTTGATGCGTTAAATTGTGTATCACAATCATTGGAGTTGTATTATGATTCAATAATACCATTGGAAAAGTATACTTTTGGTACGTACAGATTGCCTGAATGTTTGGTAACTACCACGATATTAGAGGGAGAGGCCAAAGTATTGGACAAGAGAATGGACTCTCCTGTTATTTATACTAATTCAGAGCAACTATACATAAACAATGTTATTGAGACTCTTAGAGAGAAGAATGAGGAACTAGAGGATTGTATGCTATATAGTCTTCTTGATAGACTTCATGAGTTAGGAAGCGTTGAAAAAATAGCAGATCAAGGTCCCAATACAATATTCAAGGATGAAATGAATAAGATATATTGTATTAAAAGACCTGATATGGATAAGTTTTGTAGCATATAGCGTAGTAATCATGATTATGTGCAGTAGAGGACGAGCATGTTACATTAGTGAAGATAATGTTACAGTAGTGGACGATTAATTGCAGTGGTAAATGATTATGTTGCAGTGGTGAAGATGATGTTTCAGTAGTGGACGATTAATTGCAGTAGAGGACGAGCATGTTACATTAGTGAAGATGATGTTACAGTAGAGGATGATGTTGCAGCGGTGGATGGTGTTACAGTAGTGGAAGATTATGTTACAGTAGTGGACGATTATGTTGCAGTACCCGATGCTTATAATGCAGGAAGGATTTTTAAGTGGAAAAGGTAATATTATCTCAACTTCTAAACAGTGAGCAGTATATTTCAGGAGAACAAATCAGTCGAGAGCTTGGCGTTTCTAGGACTGCAGTTTGGAAGCATATAAATGAGCTAAGGCATAAGGGATATCAAATTGATTCCTCCTCCAAAAAGGGTTATAGACTTATAGAGGTCGCTGATGTTCTAGATGAGTCCCAGATTATACGCGGTGATAATCAGCTGCTTGGTAGCAGCATTGTTCACTTCTATGAAATTGATTCTACAAATAATTACGCAAAAAAGATTGCCAACGACGGTTGCCCCGATGGCACCATTGTAATATCGGAAAAGCAGTCATTGGGGAGAGGTAGACTAGGAAGAGAATGGTGTTCCTACAATTCTGACGGGATATGGTTTTCTTGTGTATTGAGGCCTAATCTTGAACCTGAAAGTATGCAGACCATTACTCTTGCAGCCTCAGTTGCTATAGTTGAAGCCATAGAGGAAACATTGGGAATAGTTTGCAGAATTAAATGGCCAAATGATATAATACTTAGTGGGAAAAAGCTAGGCGGAATATTGACAGAAATTAGTGCTGAGCCTGGACATATCAATCATATCGTACTTGGTATAGGAATAAATGTAAACCAGCCAAAAGAAAGCTTTGTGGGAGAATTAGAGCAAAAGGCTATATCTCTTAGAATGAAAACAGGGGAAAAGGTATCCAGATCACATATATTTAATAACATTTTAAAACATCTTGATAATACTTATAAACAACTGATTAACGGAGAAAATGAGCTTATTCTTGACCGTTGGAGGAAATATTCTGTTACTTTAGGCAATCAGGTATCAATCTCATATAGGGGAGAAGAATATACAGGAATTGCCAGTGATATTGCAAATGGTGGTGGGCTTATTGTACAATGTAGTGATGGACACACTCGTGAAATTACTGCAGGAGAGATTCAGATTCGCGGAATTATGGGATACCTTTAGTATTAAATATCAAAAAGCCGAGTATTAGGGATTCAGGAGGAAATGTGAGTGGTAAAGAAAAACGAAAATCCAAGAAATAATACCAATCAAAAAGAAAACAGCCCAAGGGAGAATGCTCACCCAAGAGAAAATACCGCTAGGGAAAATCATCGCGAAAACCAGAAAGAACGCAATCACAACTTTAATGCTTCCCGCGATGCATCCAACGGACAGGGTCCGAGGGAGAATAATACCCGCGAAAATGCTTCTAGGGAAGGGAATAGAAACAACTATAGGAATCAGAACCATAGTGACAAAGCAAATGGTGAAAGAGACAACGCCCATGCACAGCAAAGGGATGGACAGAATAGAGAATATAACCAGAGAGAAAACCGCAATTCTCAACATAGAGAGCATAGAGAAGGGCAGTACCAGAAGAACTATAGGGAACCTCGTGAGCCTAGAGAACAGCGGGATTCTAGGGAAGGTCGTGAAGGCAGAGAACCTTATAGACAGCATACAAGAACTCCTAGACCAAAGCCTGAGGAGACTCTAGAAGACATAAAGACTGATATTATTAGAATTGAAAAAGAAATAGACCTTGAGATAAAGGAAATAAGAAGTATAAGATTAGGGGTATAGCTATTTTGATTTATCTCATTATGGAGGACAAATATGTTATTGGTGGTAGACGTCGGTAATACTCATATTATGCTTGGTGTCTATAAGGGTAAGAAGCTTCTTGCAAACTGGAGACTTAGTACAGAAAAGGAGCGTACTGCAGACGAACTAGGTATGTTTTTGGTTAATTTATTTAATCATGAGAAGCTTAATATACTAGAAGTAAAGGCAGTTGTAATTGCATCTGTGGTCCCCCCAATAATGTATTCTCTAGAACATGCCATACGCAAATACTTTAATCTTGACCCTATTATAGTTGGACCGGGCACCAAGACAGGCATCAATGTAAAGTGCCATAATCCCAAGGAAGTAGGTGCTGATACAATTGTAAATGCGGTTGCTGGCTTTGAAATCTATGGGGGTCCGCTGATAATTGTGGATATGGGTACAGCTACTACGTTCTGCGCTATTTCCTCAATTGGAGAGTATCTCGGGTTGGTTATTTGTCCTGGGATAAAAATAAGCTTAGAGGCGCTCTTTCAGAAAACAGCCAAATTACCTAGAATCGATCTTGTTAAACCTGATTGTGTAATAGGCAAGAATACGGTTTCAAGTATGCAATCGGGAATAATCTTTGGCTACGCAGGCCAGGTGGACAATATTGTAAACAGAATGAAGGTTGAAATGCAGGAAGAAAATATAAAGGTTATTGCTACAGGGGGATTATCAAGGCTTATTGCAGAAGAATCTACAACAATAAAAACAATTGATAGCACTTTAACCTTAGAAGGACTCCGAATAATCTATGAAAGAAATATAACTACAGCCAAGGCGTAAAGCCTTGGCTGTAGTTGTTTTACAGCATAAAAAGATTGATAATAAATTATCAATTACTTAGAATTTTGTATACAATTAAATTAAACCTACCACTAAAACAGCGATTTTTGAACTAATATCAATGTATTACGCATAAACAAGGGTAGAACGAATTATTATTCCAAAAATCGGTAATTTTCAATGTTTGTATGAAAAAATTAAATGTGTTAAAATCGAAACAATTGTGAAAAAATTGGAGGGATTTTTGTATGGGAAGTAAGATAGCGATAATAGGCGCTGGTTTTGTAGGAGCTTCTGCTGCTTATGCCATGTCAATAAATAATTTAGTTTCTGAATTAGTATTGATAGATGTAAATAAGGAAAAAGCTTATGGTGAGGCACTTGATATCAGCCATGGTTTATCATTTGTTGGACACATGAAAGTTTATTCAGGAGAATATTCTGATATCAAGGATTGTGATGTAATTGTTATTACAGCTGGCGCTAATAGAAAGCCAGGAGAAACACGTCTTGATCTTGCAAAGAAGAATACTTCTATCATGAAGGGTATAGTTGCAAGCATGATGGAACACTACAACGGAGGAGTAATCCTTTGCGTATCAAACCCTGTTGATGTTTTGGCATATATGATTCGCAAATGGACAGGGCTTCCAGCAAATAAGGTAATAAGCTCAGGAACAGTGCTTGACAGTGCAAGATTCAGAACACATCTGAGCAAGGCATTAAATGTAGACGTTGCTAACGTTCACGGTTACATCATTGGAGAACATGGTGACTCACAGCTTCCATTATGGAGTGCTACACACGTTGCTGGTGTACAGTTTGATGAATATTGCAAAGCTAATAACATAACAATTGATAAGGAAGCTCTTTTCGCTGAAGTTAAGTCAGCTGGAGCAACAATTATTAAGAATAAGGGAGCAACTTACTACGGTATAGCTCTTTCAATAAACAGAATTTGTGAATCAATTCTTAAGGATTACAAGACTATAATGCCTGTTGGTACAGTATTGCAGGGACAGTATGGTATCGAGGATGTAACTATCAACGTACCAACAATAGTTGGTGCAAATGGTGCCGATAGGGTTCTTGAATTGAAGGTAACAGATGAAGAAATGAAGTTATTGAGAAATTCAGCTGAACAAATCAAGAATATTCTTGAAGAAGTAAAAGACATTTAATATTTGGGCTATAATATACAGCGAGCATTTGCGCGCTGTATATTGTGTTTATGTACAATATTTTTGAAAAATACAATGCGGTTTTTATCAGTTGTGCTGAATTTACGTTTTTTCATTAAATTACTTGTGAAACATTTCACAATAGTATAAAATATAAATAAGAATTAAAGCATTTTGCACATATAAAATATAAATGTTTGGGGGAATAAAAATAATGGGTACTATTTATGAAGATTCATTAAAAGCTCACGAAGAGTGGTCAGGTAAAATTGAAGTAATCTGTAAGGCACCATTAAAGGACAAGAGAGATCTATCATTAGCATACTCACCAGGAGTTGCTCAACCATGTCTTGAAATTCAGAAGGATGTAGAAAACTCTTACAAATACACAAGAAGACACAACCTCGTAGCAGTTATCACTGATGGTACTGCAGTACTTGG
>JAEYTP010000149.1 GCA_023433945.1 Bacillota bacterium
GTTTATCAGAATTACAACTACCCTGAAAAAATAGGAGCAAACATAACATCAGAAAAGGCAAGAGTAGATTTCTTTTGGAAGGGGAATATATCTGAAATTTTTCCTGAACTTATCACTAAAATAAATAATATTATAGACTCAAATTTAGATATAGTAAGTGCTTTTGAAGATGAAGAGAATGAAAGAAGATATTGGCTTATAGAAGGGTTTGCTAAAGTTTGCTGTGGTGGAACGCACTTAAAAAAGACAGGTGAAATAGGTTCAATATCTCTAAAGAGGAACAACTTGGGTGGCGGAAAAGAAAGGATTGAAATTTATCTACAATCATAAATAAATATAAATGCATTCGCTCGCTGGTAAAAACCTTTAGCAGACCTTCTTGAGCACTCTTATAAGATACTTTTATTCATGTTTGATACTACTTCGGTGTATTGGAACTATATATGGAGCTTTTTTATAATTATGGGAATTTTGTCTTTATTCTTAGGTTTACACATAATTAAGATGATGATTCAAAGTAATTATACTATTAAGAGATCAGTATAAGCTATATAAGGCCTTTATACATCAATCGCACTCCTGTAAAGGGCTGACGATAATGCTAAGAGAGATTCACTAGCTTGCAAAAAAGAAGTTTATTAAAAGAAAGTTTTTTTATCAAGAAGGAATGATAATATGGAAAACATAAAAACATTTAACAATATCTCACAACGAATACTATTCTCATATAAATTTGCGTACTCCGTCTTTACACCTATTGTATCTAATATTATAAGCATTGAAAGTCAAAGACAATTACATTTACTTATGCAAAAAATACTAGACGAACTGTATGTAAAACCAGAATTGCTCTCCCTACCGATAGACGAAGACAGGGCATATCCACAACATATATGTAATAATCAAATACCCGAACTGGATAAATTATATCAGACGGTTTTCAAAACATTGTACGAATTTTATCGTTTTCTTTATATGATAGCTCTTTATGGGAAGATTGCAGAAAATACAATTACTATTACAAAAGAGCAACTGAAAGTACAAAAATCAGCCTACAAGCCTAATTTTTTACCTATACTAAACACTGTGGGAATTGAAGTGTTAGCTGATAAAATAAGTATTACTCTCATACATACAAACGGAAAAAATAACTTTCTTGCTATGAAGCTGCTTGCATCTGAGAATCAACGTGAGTATGAACAATATAGCACCTATACACCAATGAATTTTAACCACAATTTATTCTCATTTGCCGTTTGTTCGTTTGATGGAAATTTAGATTATTTGCTAAATCGTATTGATGATATGTATGAATATAATGGTTTGCTAATGTCCTTAAAATCGGAATGTCTGGGCAATGGTTATAAATATATCACAAGATCTTCTCTGACGGGTACATTCTTTTCATTTGCAATTATCATTAGAAAAAATGTGGGTGGATTTATCTTTGAATATAACCCTCGCAAGGAGTGGAAGATTAGTTTTGGGACGTTAAATGGCATTGGGGAAAAGGCAATGCTTGATAATTTTGATAACCTTGAAGAGGATATGAAAGAGCATTTTATTTCTATTTGCAGACCTTGCAATGGTTGCCGAGGTTGTACAAAAGGTGGTAAAAACAAGGTGTTTACAGTTAGAATTAATTATAATGGAAACGTATCTGAGTTATGCCCAATGTTCCCAAATCATTGTTGGGAAACAATAGACAAGGCTTTGATTGACCGTTTGATAAGGTATCACGATTTACAAGAAATATATGCAAAATGATTATATGGCAGATAACCCTTTGAAGAAGTAATAACAGACTTTTGAGTTTAAGGAGAAACAAAATTGATTAACTTTAATAAAGATATCTTAGACGTTTTAATAAAAAATAAGGTTACAATTGAACAAGTTGAATTTGGAAAGATAAAGATTGGTGAACCAATTGAAGTAATTGATATATTTGAAATAAACGATATATATGTATTGAATCCATCATTAAATTCTTATAATTTTGAGAATTCAAATTATACAATACGTGAAAGAATTGAACTGTTACATAAATTTGATGGATATATTCATCTTGCAGGAGGTCTTTCATGTAGTATAAAAAATCAAAAGGTTAGTAATTATAGAATTAGTAAACGCTATATTGAGGGAATAACTCATTATACAAGAGAAGACATAATTATGTTTAATGGAAATCCTGATTATGAATTAGAGGACACTAATCCATGGGGAATTGATGTTGATAACTATATTCTGGTTTATAACAATAGAAAATTAAACTTCTATATAAGCCCAGAGGATAATAAGCTTAAGGAAATATATACAGCGGAACTAGATATAAGTAAGTTTAAGATGAGAGAACAAACATGATCTGGTAAAAACCCTAGAAGATCTTCTTGGGTTTCTTAAAAAGAAAGCACTAGTGATTATTCTTGGAGTGAAAACTAAGTTTTGAAATATAGGAGGACAAAATGTTAGTTACGCATATATACTTTAATGGTCAATGTAAAGAAGCAATTGAGCTTTACGCAAAAGCGTTCAATGCTACTATCAAATCAATCATACAAAATCCTCAACAGTGTAATCTTGTAATACATGCCGAAATGCTGATTCATGGTCAATTACTTATGTTAAATGACTTTGGTGATAATGACGGGTATTCTAAGTCAGGAGGGTATCAGTTAACTGTTAGCTTTATGAATGAAGATGATCTGAAAAATACTTATTCAATTTTAAAGGAAGGCAGTACAACTATCTCGCCTTTAAGCTCCACAGATTACAGCGTTTGCGTAGTCAGGTTTGTTGATAAATTTGATGTAAGATGGGCGTTTTGGGTATAGAAAATTATAAGACATGATGATTATGGGGGAGAAACTATGTTTAAACATATGGGAACTCAAACTATTGAGACTGAAAGATTAATTCTCAGAAAATTCAAAGATGGCGACGTCGATGATATGTATAATAATTGGGCATCAAATCCCAAAGTTCAATTGGATTACGGGGAGCCAGTCTATTCATCAAAGGAAGAGGTTAGGGAATTACTAGATAAATGGATTAATAGGGGAAATATGTTATGCAATAACAAAAGATGAATACAGCAAGTCGAATTAGTTGGAAGTATTTATATATTATAAACTAATAAACTCTTGGAGGTGTGATTAATTTGATTAAGCAAATTGTCAAATCAGATTTATTATCTTGTCTGGAAGTCTTCCATCGTGGCTATGAAACTGTAGCGATAGAATTTGGCTTAACTGAAGAAAACTGCCCAGATAGAGGAAGAGCATGTTTGCCATTCGAAAAATTAGTATTCGAATTCGAAAATGGTGCATTAATGTTTGGATATTTTCTAGAAAACAAAATTGTTGGTTTTCTCAGTCTAAAATTAGATGAAAATTCTATTTGTAAGCTGAATGACATAATTATTCTTCCGGATTATAGACAAAAAGGATATGGTAAAGAGCTGCTTGAGTTTTGTAAAAATAAAGCATTCGAACTTGGTGCTAATAAAATCATTATAGGCATGATTGATGATAATAACAAACTTAAAAATTGGTACATAAGGAACGGTTTTATTAATGTTGGATATAAAAAATATGATAAAGTCCCTTTTACAGTTGGATTTATGGAATGCACATTATAAGCATAGATTTTTAAATAACTTGTTAGCTATATTTGATTTAACGAAAATAGATTAATATATTAGTGCTTGTAATTAAGAAATCAGGCATCTAACATCAAGTATCAAGTATACTCCCCCAAGGGCTTCAATAATAAAGTTATGGTATATACTACACACGCATGGTAAAATATTGAATAAATGAATATTTCTGATTATAGTAATACATTAAAATAAATGAATATTTCTGATATATTAATACATTAAATAGTAGAATCATTAATACAATCTTTGATTAGGAGTATGTAGTATGTTAAAAATAGGATGCTGTGCTAGATTCAATAACCTTTATGAGGAAGAATTTGATTTTGCCAAAAAGAATAATTTTAAGTTAATGCAAGTTTGGTATGATAACAATGGAATCAGAAATCATGAATCCGAAGAGAATAGGCTTGAAAAAATAATTCACTACGGTTTTCCAACTATAATTCATGCTTTGCTGGATATTAACGAAATAGAACAGCATACCTTAAATTTAGTAAAAATATTAAACCGGTTAAATCATAATGAATTAATAATTCATCCAATATGCCATAGCGAGGCTATTGGTGAAAATACTATATATAAGCTTTCAAATATAATCAAAAGAACATTGGAAATTCTGAATGAAAATGGAATAACTCTGTATCTTGAAAACAACAGTAGGTTAGACCCTATTTTTTCAACATCAAAAGAAATTGAAATAGTATTTACTAATAATCCAAGTCTTGAATTTCTTCTAGATATTGCCCACATATACAGTTATGAACAGCTGAAGGAAATGGTATCAGTAAAGAAACCAAAAATGCTTCATATTGCGGATAAGCGTTTTAACATAATTCACGAGCATCTACCAATAGGTTATGGTGAAATAAATTTTAAATACATATTCGATCAAATACTATGCAATTATGATGGAAAAATAATTTTAGAAATAGTAAAAGAAGACTCTGACATAATAAAATCTAGAGGTATAATTGAGTCATTGCTGAATAAATGATGCGTGGACTAAAAGGAGATACATAAGATGAAAATAATTAATTCGTTAGTTGAGCAATCAGGGACTCCATCGGGCTTTTTGGGAGTCATTATGACAAGAATAATGAACGTAATGGATTCTGGATTGAATAATTGGGCTCTAAGGCATGTTGAATGCAAGGAGGGAAACACTTTAGATATTGGATGTGGAGGCGGAAAGACACTTCAAATTCTTTCAAAGAAATATCCAAAGGCCAAGTTTTATGGGATTGATTATTCCCAAACCGCAGTTAAAACAGCAATAAAGTTGAATGAAAAAAGGGTTAAGGAAGGTAATATTATAATCGAAAAAGCTAGTGTTTCCGCAATTCCATATCCTGATAACAATTTTAAATATATAACAGCAGTAAGAACTCATTACTTTTGGCCTGATTTAGCTGCAGATCTTCGTGAAGTATATCGAGTCTTAGCTAAAAATGGGAGTTTAATTATATTAGGTGAAACCTATAAAGTAACGTATCACATGAAGAGGTATAATACTCACGAATCACTTATCCAATTACTAAAGGATACTGGTTTTGTTAATATCACGACTAATATAAATAGCAGATGTTTTTGCTATATAGCACAAAAATAGTTTTTAGTATAAGGCTTGATGATATCGGTGGCTAGCACCATACTCCTTCACCGAGGTTGTGGATTATCTTCTATTGGAAATCATATACTTTTCTTGTATAATAGTACTAGTAAAAAAAGTTAATTCTGTTAAAGTAAGTACATAGTTTTATATGGATAATTACAAATTTTATATGAGAGGTAATACATAATATGGATGAAAATTACGCTATTTTTCTATGTGTAGCCATAGTAACAGTCGGAATTTTTTCGTACACGCTATGTCAAGAAGTGTTGAAGTATAAGCTTAAGAAGGAGCAGATAAAGGCTGACACTTTGGTAAGAACTGAAGAAGTTAGATGTAAAAATCAGCTTGAAATTGAGAAGTTGTTATCAAGTAATGTAGACAATGTAACGAAGGTATTAGATACTGATGAGTTGACCACACAAAATAGAAGGGCAAATAGTGAAAGACTCAGATGAGTTGTATTTCAATAAGTTCAAAATAAAAGTACGAACTAGAGATTAGTTATATGACATTGAGGTGTGAAATGAAAAATGGTTTTTCTGAGGTTAAGATATTTCAAGTGAAACCTGATAAACTGGTTGAATTTGAAACCTTAATAACGACGATAGCTGATGAACAAAAGAAGCAAATAGGGTGTATTGATATTAAATATCTTAAACGTTTTTATACCATTGATGGTGTCAAAAATGGAGAACCTCCGCGAGAGCTTACCAAGATTGTTAAGTGTGTTAAGTATTATTCTTATTGGGAATTCGATAACAAGGAGAATTATGGCAAAGCGACAGAGTGGTTTTTTAAAAATCATCTCAAGGATATTCAAAAGTTGCTAATCATGCCTTTTGATATTAATTGCGGAAATTCTATATATTAAAGACAATATAAAAGTTACTGATGAAGCACGTCCTTAGATACAAGTGTTAGAGGATACTTTTAAATTGGGATAGTGAAAATTGGGGCAGCTAGTAGAAAGGTTCATATTTGTGATGAAGGAAATAGAAAAGATTTATGATGAATTCTATACTAAAGAGCATTTTTCAGGGGCTGGATTAGTAAAAAAGGGTGATAATACAATATTTGCGAAAGGTTATGGATATGCTCATAGAGGGTTTAAAATTAAAAATACGATAGATACAATGTTCGATACAGCTTCTGTCACAAAGCTTTATACTGCCACAGCCATACTTCAATTAGTAGACAAAGGAATACTAAAACTAGGTGATTTTGTAACTAATATAGTTGATTTATCAGGAACAAAAATTTCTAAGGATGTTACAATATTTCATTTGCTAACTCATACATCTGGAATTGCTGATGATGCAGATGAAGAAGCAGGCGAAAACTATGAGGATTTATTTATTAATAAGCCTAATTATTCAATAAGGAATTGTACTGACTTTATTCCCCAATTTGCATTTAAAGAGCCGAACTTTAAACCAGGTATGGCAGTAAGATATAACAACTGTGCATATGTATTGTTGGGTCTAGTTATAGAAAAGTTAACCGGTAACAGTTATAAAGACTACATAACAGAGAACCTATTTAAAAAATGTGGAATGAGTAGATCAAAGTTCTATGCAAAAGATGAAGCAGATGCTGACATGGCAGAAGGATATTATGCTGTAGAAGATGAAAGTGGACAAATACAAGGCTGGAAGAAAAATATATATTCTTTTCCACCTATAGGTACAGCTGATGGAGGAGCATATTCAAGCGTTGGTGATATAGATATCTTTATTAGGGCGCTTAATGCTGGAAAGCTTTTATCTGATAAGATGAGCAAAGAAATAATGAAGCCACAATCAAAAATTGAACAGAAATATGAATGGGGTAAGATTATTAATGGATTTGGATTCCATTTTGTTTATGATAATGATGAAAATCTGATCAGGATATATAAAGATGGCATAAATGCTGGAGTAGCGGCTATGGTTGCATACTATTCTGAAAAAGATATAACAAATGTTATATTAGGTAATCAGACATGTAATGTATGGGGTTTACATTATAAGGTAGAGCAAGTTGTTTTAAGCAGTTTGTAGAAGTATACTCTAGTAGAATACTGAAAACTATGATGGAAAAAGAATGCGTATATGCTGTCAAATTATAGTGCGTATAATTATTATTAATGGTAAAATATTGAATAAATAAACTAATTTGGGACAAGTGCTTCTATCAATTGCGAGCATACATCTGCGAACTATTAGTATTTTTACTTAAGGAGATACATAAAATGAATGAATTTACAAAAGCCTTAGTTTCGAAAGAAAGAAGTAACAAAATTCCCAAAGAATTTGATTATTTTGGTCAATTTGTGGGAGAATGGGACTTCGAATGGATAGATAATCATAATACAGATAAAGAAAGACATGTAGAAGGGGAATGGATATTTTCATGGACTTTAGAAGGAACAGCAATCCAAGATGTATTTATTTGTCCTTCAAGAGATGCAAAACTCAAAAATCCTCAAGCAGATTCGGAATATGGTACTACTATAAGGATATATAATCCTAAAAAGCAAGCTTGGGATATCTTTTATGGTTGTCATGGAGAGGCAACTATTTTAATGGCTACAAAAGAAGATGATACCATTGTATTAACTTGTTTAAGTACTGGTAAAGAAGAAATAAAAATGAAATGGGTGTTTTCTGATATTACAGAAACATCATTTCACTGGAGAAACGAAATGTCATCAGATTGTGGAAGCACTTGGAATGTTTGCGGTGAATTATTTGCAACAAGAAGAACTTGACAGGTATTCTAAGGAGAATAGTTTGTATGAGTTTAAATTATATTAAAGCGAAAAAAGAAGATGTGCAATTATTTTAAAGAAAGTGGCGTAACCATGATTCTTGGGACGGAGCGTAAAATGTATAAAGATTCTAGATGGTCAAAAGAAATTATTTCTATACAAAGCAAGGATGGTATGTGGGGATATTTTCATACATTGAGTGAACCTAATAAACATCCAATTACGACCGAACAAGCTTTACGAAGGCTACAAATTTTGGGGTATACAATTGAGGATAATTGCATACAAAAAGCTGTTCAATATATGCATAATTGTCTAATTGGAGAAAAAGAAATACCAGATAGGCGTGAAAAAACCCATGATTGGGATATATTCACGCAACTAATGCTTTCCACATGGATTCGTAGGTTTACTAAAGATTACGATTCTGCCAATGCAGTAGCAAAAGTATGGGCGGATATAATTTCTTTTGCATTTAAATCTGGCATGTATTCTCATGAAGATTATTTATCTGCATATAAAGAGACGTTTTCAAAAAAGGCACAAGGAGGACGATTAGTTGACTTTGTTTCTTTTTATCAAGTGTCTCTTGTTTCAGATTGTCTTAACAAAGAAATTGAATGTGCTGTTTTTGATTATATAATAAATCATGAAATTGGAATATATTATATCTATAATGATCCTATTAGTAATTTACCTGATATATTTGAGTCCAAGAAATGTAGCCGTTACATAAGAGCTATAGAATTACTTTCAGATTATAAGAACAATTTAGATAAATTGACCTTTGTAACTGATTGGTTAAATGAACATAAAAATGCAGATAACAAATGGGACCTGGGAAGTAGTGTTAAGGACTTTATATCATTTCCATTATCCAATTCGTGGGATAAAAAATCCAGAATTGATGATTGCACTTTCCGAATAAAGCAGCTTATAAATAGAATTAATACACGGTGAATGTGAAAGGTTACCGGTTGTTTCTATATAATTCAAGAAAAGACAAATAACAAATAATTAAAAATGGAGAATAACAATGAAAAAGGTTTTAGCGTTAGTGGCAATAGTCTATATATCATTTAGTTTGACTAGCTGCTATTTATCAAAAGATAATATAGTCACAACTGATATTAGCACAAGTACAAATAATGTGAATCAAAGCAATAGTAGCATTGAAGGTGATAATAACAAGATACATATTAAATCTAATTCTATGACATTATCTGATAATACCTACAAAGATAGAGTTATCAGATTAAAGCTAGTAGAAGGTGATTATTATGAGGATTGGAATCCAGGTCCTATTATGGGGACTATTTGGGAAGGTTTTTTTTCTATTGATGTTCTTGATGCAAACGGGAAGCTACTTTCTACAACCAAGTTGACGGGTATTCATCCAAATGAAAACATGATATTTACATCACCCTTTCAAATTCAATTTAACGATTACAATAATGATGGCGACGTTGATTTTACACTTGGACAGTATTCGTCTAGCAATGGGTAC
>JAEYTP010000023.1 GCA_023433945.1 Bacillota bacterium
TCTCACCTGACGCTGAAGGGCACCCCAAGCAATGCATTCCGGCATTCATAAAAATTGGAGCAGTACCTCTATCCATATTTAAAACGTCAGCAATAATCATGTCCTTAGAAACCTTTGGCATAATAAACCCTCCTTAATTTAAATGTATAGACCTAAGTCTTTGTTCAGAATTTATTATACACTAAAGCAAAACAAAAATACAGTTATAAATATTTAATTATTAATTAATAAGTACTGTTATACCAATTATATATGTTCTTATATAATATGTTTCCAATTTATATATTCTTTCCCAACTAATATTCTTGTTTTATGACAACTAAACCTCAGCATATTGCTTTCTGCCAATCTCATATAGATTATTACCATCACTATCAATTATTACAGTGAGAGGAAAATCTTTGACTGTCAACTTTCTAATAGCTTCAGCTCCTAGTTCTGGAAAAGCAATTACTTCTTGGCTCTTTATACACTCTGCAATAAGCGCGCCTGCCCCTCCAATAGCACCAAAGTATACCGCCCCAAATTTTTTCATAGCATCTATTACCTGCTCACTTCTTAACCCTTTACCAATCATACCGGTCTGGCCAAGTTCAATCAGTGTTGGTGAATAAGCGTCCATTCTGCTACTAGTTGTTGGGCCTGCTGAACCAATTACCTCATTCTCCCTCGCAGGACATGGACCTACAAAATAAATAGTCTGATTTTTTATATTAAATGGCAATGGTTTATTGTTCTTAATCAATTCAATCAACTTTTTGTGAGCAGCATCTCTTGCAGTATATATGGTCCCACTCAGTAATACAGTGTCTCCTGCTTTCAACTGCTTAACTACTTCCATATCGAATGGAGCATTAATATAATATTCCATAATATCCCCCTTTTATAATGTTATTTGTGCATGTCTTGTAGCATGGCAGCTTATATTCACTGCCACTGGAAGACCAGCTATATGAGTTGGATAAGTATCAATATTAATAGCCAAAGCCGTTGTGTTCCCGCCCAATCCTGAAGGCCCTATTCCCAGTTTATTGATTTTCTCCAGCATCTCTTCCTCAAGTAATCTAATATGTTCCTTATCACTTCTTACATCTAGAGGTCTCATTAGAGCCTTCTTAGCTATAAGTGCAGCTTTTTCCATGGTTCCTCCAATGCCTACACCTATGATTAGTGGAGGACATGGATTGGGGCCTGCTTTATCTATAGTCTCTAAAATAAAAGCTTTGACTCCTTCTATTCCATCAGAAGGCTTTAGCATTTTTAGTGCACCCATATTCTCACATCCAAATCCCTTTGGAGCTACATCTATCTTTAATTGATCCCCAGGAACTATTTCGTAATAAATAACAGCTGGAGTATTATCTCCGGTGTTTACCCTCTCTAGCGGATCACCTACTATCGACTTCCTCAAAAAACCTTTTTGATACCCCTGTCTTACACCTTCATTAATAGCATCTTCCAAGCTTCCACCTGTTACATGAACCTCCTGTCCAATTGATACAAAAACAACCGTTATACCAGTATCCTGACATATTGCCATGTTCTTTGTCTTCGCCAAGTCTGCATTTACCAATAGCTTCTCAAGAATTTGACAGCCAATTGGAGATTTCTCTTGTTTTAGGCCCTTTTCTATTGCTTCTCTTACATCACTATTTAAGTAATAGTTTGCTTCGATACACATTTTGCTAACAGCTTCAACTATTTGACATGTCTCTATTACCCTCATCATGCTCCGTCTCCTTGTCCATTATTTTTCTGAAATAATTATCATATAAATCCCGACAAAAAACAATATATCACATACTAATTAATAATTTGTTCAAAAAAAATAACTATATTGATATAGTTTTATCTAGTATAATTAAGAATATGAAGGGAGGGACTTTGGGATTGCTAAATAATATATTGGTATGTGTGACTCAGCAAAAGACTTGTGAAAGACTGATCAAAAAGTCAGTAGAACTCTCAGATAAACAAGACTCTATTTATATTATACATGTTGCAAAAGACAACTGGAGTATCCTCGATAATGAAAAAGAAGGGGAAGCATTGGAGTACTTATTTGGTATAAGCAAATCCATCGGAGCTAATTTAACTGTTCTACGTTCAGATGATATTGTTGGAACTATTGTCAACTACTGTTTTGAACATAAAATAAACACCTTAATAATGGGAGATACCAAAGGAGACCATAAAGAAAACTATTTTTTTAATGAGTTAAAAAGAAGACTGCCTGATGTGGAAATCATTGTTATGCCTAGTTTTTAACGATTTGTCTCAAAATTTCCCATAATTTGCAGTTTTAAAATACATTTTTGCTTGAAATGCTTGACTTTAGCCTGTTTTCATTATAAAATATTGACGAATTCCAATTTTAGGAGGTTGTATAATGAATAAATCAGATTTAATCAACTCTATTGCGTCAAAGTCAGGATTAAACAAAAAGAACAGCGAGGCAGCTTTGAATGCATTAATTTCTTCTGTTGAAGAAGCTCTTAAGGCTGGCGACAAAGTAACATTAGTTGGTTTTGGTACTTTCGAAGTTAGAGAAAGAGCAGCTAGAAAAGGCAGAAACCCACAAACTAAGAAAGAAATTACTATTCCTGCATCAAAGGCTCCAGTATTCAAGGCTGGTAAAGGATTAAAGGATACTGTTAATGGCTAATCTCTGATATTACATAAAAGCTCCGCTTTGCGGAGCTTTTTGTATTTAATCATTATCTCTTATTTTTTCTATTAAATATATAATAACCTGAGAGTTTGTACTTCGCTTTTGATTTAATCCTTCATTATCTTCACCTGAAGCAGCTGAATCAAGGCAATTTCTTATTGCCCTTTCAACCTTTTGCACAGAAACGCAATGCATTTCAGCAACCAGTCTATAAATTCCCTTAGGAAGGCTATTATGCTTGCAATAATGGTCAAAAGCAATCACTATTGCATCTCGTATGTATGTATAACCCGTCATATTGGGCTTAATACTCATTTCACGCATATACTTTGTTGCTAGCATCCGAAGTTGACTATCATTTACTGCTTTTTTTTGGGCTTTTAGGTTTTGCAGATTGGCATTAGAATACATACTTTTTTTTGAATCGGAATAGATTTGCTTAATTCTCTCTGCAACAAGACAGTGATTAAAAGGCTTTATAATGTAATAATCAGCACCCATATCCAGCGATCTTAATATGTAATTATCCTGACTGACCGATGAGAAAACAATAATAACTGGTCTGTTTTCTTTCACAAAACTTTTACAATACTCTAATACACCCATTCCATCTAACTTGGGCATTATAATATCTAATAACACAACGTCAGGATTTAATTTTTCAATCTTTTCAATGGTTTCCATACCATCACGCGCTACTCCGACAATTTCAAAGTCATCGTATAACTCTAGTTCCTTAATTATGCAATCTAAGGACAACCTATCATCGTCAGCTATTAATAATTTTATTTTTTCCATTGTGAATCAAAACTACCTTTCAATTATTTAAAACCTTGATAATCTCTAAAGCAACATCGAAAGCACATTTTTTATCACAGTTTACAACTATATCCGTATACTCTAGGTACAATGGGTGCCTGAGCTCAAAGAGTTCCTTAAGACCTTTACCACTATTAACTAATTTCCTGGTTTTATCCATTCTTGCTTCTATAATATCATATTTTGTCAATAAATAAATAATTTTTCCGATATTTTTTAAATATTCCATTGAGAGCTCATTATGAACTATTCCACCACCAGTTGAAATAATGCTTTTCTCATCGGGTATAATGCTTGTGACTACTTTTTCCTGTAATTGCAAAAAGTAATCTCTTCCTTTACAAGCTACTATCTCCTTTGGTGTCATTCCTTCTTGCTGTTGTATAAGTAAATCGGTATCAATAAATGCATATCCCAGCTTTTCGGCCAGTATCTGACCGACAGTGGTCTTTCCGCTTCCGGGCATTCCAATCAAAACAATTGTCATAAGTTATCCCACCTGGTGTCCATATTAGTCATACTTTTTGCCGCTTCAAACATCATGATACTATCAAGCAAAGCCATTCTAACCATTGCTTCACATATTGGATAAACTCTCGGCACTAGAGATGGGTCACTTCTCGAGGTAAACTTATGAGTAACCTCTTCCAAAGTGGATACATTGATTGTTTGCTGATCTCTTACAATAGTAGGAGTAGGCTTAACCGCCACCCTTATTCGAATTTCCTCACCATTAGAGACTCCGCCTAACATTCCGCCGGCTCTGTTTGTTCTGAATCTGATTCTCTTTGTTTCATGATCAAAATATGGTGTATCATTACACTCTGAACCTTTCATTGCAGCTACCCCAAAACCAGCACCAAATTCAATCCCTTTTACTCCACCTATTGACATTAGTCCATGAGCAATAGTAGCACTCAGTTTATCAAATACAGGCTCTCCCAATCCTGCAGGAACATTTTTTGCTATTATCTCAACTACTCCCCCACAGGAATCTCCCTGCTTCATTACAGATAGCATATCCTCAATCATCACTTGTGCAATATCTTGATCGGGACAATTTATTTCATTTGACCTATAATTTGCCTTCGCCTGCTCATAAGTAAAAGGACCTGCTTTTATGCCGTGGGACTCTACAGTATAAGCAATTACATCAATACCCATTGCATCAAGCACCTGCTTTGCTACAGCTCCTCCCGCCACTCTCGCAGCAGTTTCTCTAGCAGAAGCTCTTCCAGCTCCAAGATAGTCGGCATGCTCACCATATTTCTTAAAATATGTATAAGCAGCCTGACCTGGGCGCAGCAAATCTTTATTGGCAGTGTGCTCGGCTATATGATAGTCGCTAATATCGCTACTAGGGATTATCATACAAACTGGTGCCCCTGTAGTAACATTATTTTGCATTACACCAGAAAAAATAAAAACATTATCTTTTTCCTTTCTAGGTGTATGAAGCTTTGATTGTCCAGGACGCCTCTTTTCAAGCTCACCATTAATTATATCTGCAGTTAAAGTAATTCCAGCAGGTACTCCATCCACAATAACCGCTAAACCGCCCCATAATTCCGAGGGTATATCAGGATTCTTTCTAAAAGCTCCTGAGTAAGATTCTCCGCAGGTTGTTACTCTGAATAATCTTCCAAAGGTGTTTCCCATCATAAGTATATCAGTCCTTTCAATATGTTATTCGCTAATAAGAGAAATATCCCCTCCACAAGAAGCCACAATGTCTTTAAACTCAGGAAATGTTACATTCATTGCTTCTGCGGTATCGATTACAGTTTCACCTTCACTGCACAAACCTGCTATAGCCAATGACATTACAATTCTATGGTCATCATGCCCCTTTACTGAACATCCTATAAGATTACTTTTCCTTATTACCAGACCATCTTCTAGTTCTTCTATATCTGCACCCATTTTTTTGAGCTCTGTACACATTACGTGTATTCTGTCTGTTTCCTTTAGCCTAGCTTGAGGTACATTGAGAAGTCTAGTTTCCCCCTCCGCAAAGCAGCCTGCTACTGCCATAGCAGGAAGTGCATCCGGAATGGCATTCATATCTATATCAATACCTTTAAGGCCGTTTCCCTTTACATAAATACTATCCTTTGTTTTACTTACCTTCGCTCCCATCTGCTCTAAAATTGAGAGCACCTGCTTATCCCCTTGGGGATCTGTCATATCTAAGTTTTTTAGTTCAAATTGTTGCCCTGAAATAGCAGCAAGAACCATAAAAAATGTTGCGCTAGAAAAGTCCCCTGGTATTGTACAATCAAAACCTTTATAGCTTTGTCTACCAGGTATAGTAAAATCGTTGAAATTATTATGTGAATACTGAATGCCTAGTTTATCCAACCACCATAAGGTTAGCTCAACATAAGGAACTTCATTGAGGCGTGTAATCTTGATATGTGTATCATTTTCAAGCAGTGGCGCATGTATAAGTAATGAAGAGAGGTATTGAGACGTAACAGCATCCAAATCAGTGGATCCCCCCTTTGCCCTACCCTTCACAATAACTGGAGCTGAGCAATTTCCTCTGGTGGTATATGCCTCTGCACCCAAACTATTAATCGCCGAAACCAGGGGGCCTATCTGCCGTCTACGTATCTGGTAATCTCCGGTAAGTACAGTGTACCCTTCTGTTAGCGCAGCAGTCATAAGCGCCAATCTAAGACTTGTTCCAGAGTTGCCTACATCAATAATATTTTCTGGAACAGATGGTTTCCCTGCGAAACCTACAACAGTATATACATTATTTGAATAAAGAATATCTGAGCCAAAAGATTTGCATACACTTTGTGCAGAAAGAGCGTCACTAGATACAAGGGGATTTCTTATAGTGCTTTTTCCTTCCGCCAAAGAAGCAAAAAACAAAGCTCTGATTGTATGAGATTTAGAGCCTGGAACATTGACAGTTCCAGTCATTTTAGAATTTCTGACTTTTAATATCATAATATCACCTACCATATTACAGTTATATATTTATTACTCCACAATACCATTCTACTACCTTATGTTATTATATCTGCTGATAACAAGTCAATACTCAACTGTACAAAGAAGTATCCTTAAAAATATAGCAAATTAGTTTTTTTATTGTATAAGTACTACTCTCATATATTATTCTTTGGTGGCGGAGGGCCGAAATACTGATAGTAATTGCACTGTATCCTACCATTATATAGCTTTCGCTTCTTATCTGCCTTTTGCCCAAAAAGCCTTTCAAATTCAGCATAAGAGGTTATTATATAATAAGACCATGCATCCAGTTTTTTGAAAACCCGACCCATTTCTCTGTACAAATTCTCTACATATTGCTGTTCTCCAAGCCTTTCTCCATATGGAGGATTACATATAATAATTCCATACTTATACCGTGAGCTTATGTCTGCAACAGGCATCTTTTGCAAGTGAATACAATCGTCTACGCCAGCCTTTTTTGCATGATACCTCGCAAGACTCATAGCTTCCTCATCAATGTCAGAACCATGAATACGTAACTCACAATCTTCTATTATGCTATCATATGCCTCATCCCTCGCCTCATCCCATAGGTCCTGATTAATTATAGGCCAAGCTTCCGAAGCGAATTCTCTACCTAAGCCAGGTGCTATATTTTTGCCTATAAGTGCAGCTTCTATTGGAATTGTCCCGCTACCGCAAAATGGATCCAACAACACCCTATCTTTATTCCAATGGCTTACAAGTATCATAGCACACGCAAGTGTTTCCTTTAAGGGTGCCCCGCCCACCAGTTTCCTATAGCCTCGCTTGTGTAAGCCCGCACCACTTGTATCAATAGTAAGTGTTGCAACATCCTTTAATAGCGCAACTTCAATTCTATACTTAGGGCCACTTTCATTAAACCACTCACATTTATACTTAAGCTTGAGTCTTTCAACGATTGCCTTCTTTACTATAGCCTGACAATCTGAAACGCTGAAAAGCTTGGAATCAATAGATTTTCCCTCCACTGGGAATTCAGCATCCTCCGGTATTATTTCTTCCCAGGGCAAGGCTTTGGTCTGCTCAAACAGTTCATCAAAGGTAAGTGCCTTAAATGAACCCATTTTTATTAGAATTCTATCGGCTGTTCTAAGCCAGAGATTTGATCTGCATATTGCAAGTTCATCACCTTCAAAAATAACCTTTCCATTTTCAACCTTTTGTTCTGAATAGCCTAGTTTCTTAAGTTCTCTTGCTGTAATGGCTTCAATACCAAAGGCAGTTGTTGCAATAAGTTCATATTTGCTCATTTTATCGTTTGGTTCCTTTCTAATCTTACAAGAATTAGAATTACTAATCATTATTAATATATTATAACTCATAAAAATAAAAATTTGACTAAAGAACAAAATAAATTAAGAAGCAATAAAATAAGAATCAATAAATAAGAAGTGCTAAATAATAAGCAATAGAATAAGAAGTAATAAAATAAGAGGTATAAATAAGAAGTATTAAATTAAGAAATAATAAATAAGAAGTATAAATAAGAAGCAAACTATACAATGTGTAATAAATAAATAATAATTAAGGAATATTGAATTGAATAGGTAAAAACGTTAACTATAAAAGATGTTTATTATTCTTATTCCTGCAATTGTTTCAAAAGGCTTTGGCTTGAAATAATTGTAAATAACCTATCTCAAAGCCTTATTTCAGCGGTTTTAGAATTTTGCTAAAAAATTCAAATAACTTTTTTGTATTTTTAAAAGTACAATTATGAAATTTCTTATAATTCGACTTGCATTTGTTCTATAGCAGTGATATAATCTATTCGTTGAAAAAAATAGCTGGTGTACAAAGGAGTATGCCGATTCAGAGGTATGGATTTTTCAAACATAAAATAGTTTTCCTTTGAACGTAAAATTATTTTATATACATATTTTCATATCACTGGGCATACAGTAATTTGTTTGATTACTGTATTTTTATTTTCAGGCACTCCTTAAGCGCTACATTTTTATATTAATTTTATTTAGGAGGCCAAATAAATGAAAATTTTACAATCAGTAATGGATCAAGTTATTAAAAGAAATCCAAATGAACCAGAATTTCACCAGGCAGTGAAAGAAGTTCTTGAGTCATTAGAGCCAGTTGCAGAGAAGCACCCAGAATGGGTTGCTGCTGGAATATTTGACAGAATTGTTGAACCAGAAAGACAGATTGTCTTTAGAGTGCCATGGGTAGATGACAATGGAAAAGTTCATGTAAATCGTGGTTTCAGAATTCAATTCAACAGCGCAATCGGTCCATACAAGGGAGGATTAAGACTCCATCCTTCAGTTAACTCAAGTATCTTAAAGTTCCTCGGATTTGAACAGATATTCAAGAATTCTCTTACAGGACTACCTATCGGCGGCGGCAAAGGCGGAAGCGATTTTGATCCTAAGGGCAAGTCAGACATGGAAGTTATGAGATTCTGCCAGAGCTTCATGACTGAGCTTTCAAAGCACATTGGAGAAAACACTGACGTACCAGCTGGTGATATCGGAACTGGCGCAAGAGAAATCGGATACATGTATGGCCAATACAAGAGACTTCAAAATGACTTTGTAGGTGTTTTAACTGGTAAGGGCTTAACATGGGGCGGAAGCTTGGCTCGTACAGAAGCTACAGGTTATGGCTTATGCTACTTTATGGAAGAGGCATTAAAAGCAAAGGGCAAGTCATTTAAGGGTGCTACAGTAGTTGTATCCGGTTCAGGAAATGTTGCTATTTATGCAACAGAGAAGGTTCATGAATTAGGTGGAAAGGTTGTAGCTCTCAGCGATTCAAACGGCTACATCTATGATCCAGACGGAATTAAGCTTGATACAGTTAAGCAAATCAAGGAAGTTGAAAGAAAGCGTATTTCTGAATATGTTAAGATTCATAAGAACGCAACTTACACTGAAGGCTGCTCAGGAATCTGGGGCATCAAGTGCGACATAGCTCTTCCATCAGCTACTCAGAATGAAATTGACGAAGCATCAGCTAAATTACTTGTTGCAAATGGCTGCTACGCAGTTGGAGAAGGTGCAAACATGCCATCAACTCCTGAGGCTGTTGAAGTATACCTAAAGAACAAGCTTATATATGGACCTGCAAAGGCTGCAAATGCAGGTGGTGTTGCTACTTCGGCTCTCGAAATGTGCCAGAACAGCATGCGTTATTCATGGACATTTGAAGAAGTTGATGCTAAACTTAAGGATATCATGGTTAATATATACAAAAACGCAAGTGCAGCTGCTAAGGAATATGGCGATGAAGACAACCTCGTTATGGGCGCTAATATCGCAGGCTTCCTAAAGGTTGCAACTGCTATGTATGCACAAGGTGTAGCATACTAATTTTTCGCAAAACCCGAAACCCTCATATACAAAAAGCATCGCGAGTTGCTCGTCTCGCGGTGCTTTTTGCTTTTTCTCCATTATCATGATAAACTTAACTAGCAGAGATAAAACTTATTAGCAGGGAAAAAGCATCTTTCGATAAAATAAACTGCTAAATGACCTTTTACAAAACAGGAGAATTAAAATATGAAAAAAATAACGAGTTTTCTTATAATGACAATATTTATACTATCAACATACATACCTTCTTTTGCTGCCATTGCTCCACCTGCAAACAGCATGGAATTAAATGCATTTTATCCGTCCAATCTCACCTTCTCGGATAATATAAAGAAGTACATAGATAAAATAGATACTGTCAGCTTTGCTTGGGCAAGAATATATGCCAAGCAACCGGATAAAGTAATTACAGTAAAGGGCGAAGAAGGAAACGAGCAGAATGATAATACGCTATTCTACTTTCCTGAGGATTACTTAAATGCAGTTAAATACTCCAAACAAGCCGGTAAGAGCATAAATCTAAGCATTTTTTCTGATAGGCCAAATATTGAGACCTTGCTTCCAAATCAAAAGTCCAGGGCAGCCTCAATAAAAGCGATTTCAGATTTACTCTCTCAGGATTTAGGCAATGGACTATATTTCGACGGTGTTGTAATAGATTTCGAGGGTCTCACTGATAAAGACCTTCTAGGAAAACAATTGTTGATAAGCGGCAAACCTATGAGTTATTGGCTCAATCAGTTTCTAAAGGAGCTAAAGGTTGAACTGGCCAAGAATAAAAAGAAGCTGACGGTAGCAGTAAACCCTCTATTAAACTATTCTGGCTATGACTATGGCTATATTGCGGAAATTGCTGATAGAATGATTGTTATGGCTCACGACTACGAGCCGATAACAAGCCTGACAAAAGAACAGATATTGCAGTATACCAGCTTTAACAGTATAGACCCAATAGACGGTCTAGCCCCCATAAAGCAAATACATACCGTTATGAAAGACATTAAAAATAAAGTCAAACCTACAAATATAAATAAAGTAATGCTACAGGTTAGTTTTGATGCAGCACAATGGAGATATTCACTTACCGACGCTGATAGTGGGGTATATACCATATGGAATAAATTACCTAAATCTGCAATTAGTATGGAAGAGAGAAACACTCCTACTTACGATATGATAAAGATGAGGATTGACAATGTTGATGGTAAAGGAAAAAATATAACCTATTCATACAACAATGAATTGCAGACTCCTGTCATTGAATATGAAAACGTTGCTGATTCAACCCATAATGTTATTCTTTTTGAAAATACGAATAGTATGTCAGCAAAGATAAATACCGCAAAAGAATATGGTCTTGGAGGTATTTCATTATGGAGCCTGGGTAACGTCCCCGATTATACCGATAAGGCCTACTCTCAGTATGGACTAAACGTATGGAATGGCATACTTACATCTGTTTCCTCAGCCACCCAAACTTCCACCACTCCAACTGGTGCTCAGACAAAAATAACATTTGAGGACAAGGGTGTAGAAGCTTCTATTAGAGCTAGAATTGGTAAGCCAACTGGGAATATATATAAATCTGATGTTGAAAAGATTTATAGGCTTAAGATAACTAGGGTAGACAAGACTCTTAATGATTTGAAAAAACTACCTAACCTAGAGTATTTAGATATCAGCAATACCAAGGTAAAATATATTACTCCCCTATCTTCATTGAAGAATCTGAGGGTGTTGTACCTACAGCGGAACAATATAAGTACCCTAACTCCGTTAAAAGCCTTGACTAAACTAGAAGTACTTTCTCTCAATGGAAACCAAGTGTCCGATATATCTGCATTGTCCGGCCTTACACAAATGAGAGAGCTTTATATCAGAGACAATAAAGTAAGTAACTATACTGCTATATCTAAGCTTAACAAGTTGGATATCCTTTATCTCAAGGGTAATTCATCCACCAACTACTCAATACTGAGCAATATAAAGAAAAATCTTTTAGAGAAGGACTTTTAATTTATTTTAATGACAAGAAAAGTCCCTCAATATTTTAGTGATATAGTAATAGTAGAAAAGCAAAAGCCTTTGAAATTTTTAAGGATTTTGCTTTTATATTATATAATTCATTTTCTTTTGAAAAATATGCTTCCAAATCTATTGCCTTGTTATTAATATGCTTCAAAATCTATTTCCCTTGTGATAAATGCCTCAGATCCATTCCCCTTGTGATAATTGCATTTAATCTATCTTCAGGAAATTCAACTATTTTTGAAATAATCCCCATGGCTCCCAATCTGGTGTTTTGCAAAAATATGTTCTTTCATCCTTTTGCGTTGGGTGCAAAAAGGCTACCTTATGAGCCCAAAGAGCAATCTGTTGACCAGGTTTGTTTACTTTTAAGCCGTATCTCTGGTCTCCATAAAGCAAATGCCCCATATTTGCCAACTGTACGCGTATCTGGTGAGGCCTGCCAGTATGAAGCTGAATCTCAAGTAAACTAAATCCCTCTTTTGAATCAAGCACCTTGTAGTCCAATATTGCTTCCTTTGCATCGGGTGTTAATCTTGGTACAACAGAAACCATATTTGTCCTGCTGTCTTTTAGCAGCCAATCTACCAGTGTGTCTTCTGACTTAGTGGGCTTCCCATGCACTACCGCAAGATAAGTCTTCTTAAATGTTCTTGTTCTAATTTGGTCCGAAAGCCTTGATGCTGCCTTTGATGTTCTGGCAAAAACCATCACCCCTCCAACAGGCCTGTCCAACCTATGCACCAATCCCAAATATACTTCGCCAGGCTTATTATAACGTTCTTTAATATCCTGCTTAATCAAAGTAAGCATATCAATATCCCTTGTGTTATCTGCCTGAACAGGAATATTCACAGGCTTTTCAACTACAATAATATGATTATCTTCAAAAATAACAGGCACTTTTATTTGTTCCATATTATACACCCACTAATTTTCCCAACGTCCATAGATACCACAGGGTAAAACCATCCCCGACATTGATACAGGTATTCCAACCTCTCCGCAGCTGCACTTTCCTTTGTGTAACTTATTGATCGTTTGTAACAGTATGTTATTGAGCACTGTAGGAGAAAAACCAGTTGTATATGAATTTATAAGAAAGAACAGAGGATTATCTGACAACACTCCCATACACTGTTCTATAAAACCATAGAGCGAGTCTTCAATCTTCCATACCTCTCCGTTTGGCCCTCTTCCATATGAAGGGGGATCCATTATAATAGCATCATATTTCTTTCCACGTCTGATCTCCCTCTGAACAAATTTCATACAATCGTCAGTTATATATCTAACGGGTCTATCAGCCAAACCAGAAGATGCAACATTCTCCTTTGCCCAGTTGACCATGCCCTTAGCAGCATCAACGTGGCAGACCTCCGCACCTGCTGCTGCACACGCAACTGTTGCACCACCGGTATAAGCAAAAAGATTTAAAACTCTGATAGGTCTTTTTGCTGCTCTTATTTTATCCATCATCCAACTCCAGTTAACAGCCTGTTCTGGGAACAGCCCCGTATGCTTAAAGCCTGTAGGTTCTATATTAAATGTTAACTCTCTGAACTGAATAGTCCATCTTTTAGGGAGCTTTTTCTTGAATTCCCACTGTCCTCCACCGCTTTGGCTTCTGTGATAATGTGCGTCAGCCTTTTGCCAAATCCTCTGATCCGAAACGGGCCAAATTATTTGAGGATCGGGTCTTCTAAGTATAATATTTCCCCATCTCTCAAGTTTATCTCCGTCCCCTGTTTCAATAAGTTCATAATCTTTCCATTCATCTGCCAAAAGCATTTTGTATCCTCCAAATATCCTAATATGTAGGGATTAAGCAAACAATAAGTATAATATAGAATGCAAAGCTAATCCCTAAAATTCCAGCTAATTTATTCTAAAGAGCAGTAGTTCCTAATTACTTAAGTCAGCAAGAAGCTTTTCTATATCAGTTGGCTTATTCGCTATACAATCGGGCCCCACTTCCTTTAGCAATTCAAGTGAATCAAATCCCCATGTAACAGCTATCACCTTTACTCCAACGCGTTTACAAGCTTCTATATCACGCTGTTCATCTCCAACATAGATTACTTCTTGTTTATTTATATTCTTTTTGCTTAGAATCCATTTTATAGTTTTATGCTTGCCAAAAAGATTATTGCAGGAATATATACCTTCAAAAACCTCCAACTGGTTAGCCTTTAAGAAAGCTTTTATATTAGGAACAGAGTTTGAAGAAATAATCGTTAGAGTATATCCCGCTTCCTTGAGTCCAAGCAAAAGCTCTCTGATACCTTCAATAGGCTGTAGTTGCGAAGCATGTGAGTGAAATCTTGAAAGTATCTCCAAACTAATTTTTGGCAGCTTATATAATGGTACCCCCAGCTGCTTAATTCTTTTTTTCATTGGTAACTTAAGCAGTTCCCTGACTTTATTATCATCTAATGGAGTATACCCATACCTAATCGCAAGTTCATTTCCTATTTTAACAAAAGTAGCCAAAGAATCAACAAGTGTTCCGTCTAAATCAAAAAAAATGTGCCTAATCATTAATTGCTAGTCTCCAATAAAAATGTATTAATATCCGAACAAGCTATATCGAACATCACCTAGTATACTAGAAAATCAACCGTTTGCAAACTGGCTATTATATAAATCAGCATAAAATCCTCCTCTTTCAAGCAGTTCTTCATGTGACCCCTTTTCAATAACATCACCTTTGTTCATTACAAGTATTATATCGGCATCTTTGATAGTGGACAATCTATGAGCTATTACAAAGCTGGTTCTTCCTTTCATTAATGCCTTCATACCTCTTTGGATAAGCAGCTCTGTACGTGTATCCACAGAACTTGTAGCTTCATCCAATATCAAGAATGCAGGATCTTTGAGAATTGCCCTCGCAATAGTAATAAGCTGCTTTTGACCCTGAGATATATTGGATGCATCCTGATTTATTACAGTATTGTAGCCATCGGGAAGTGCATGTATAAAAAAATGGGCATGTGCAGCCTTAGCTGCTTGTTCAATTTCCTCGTCTGTAGCTCCCTCTTTTCCAAAGGCAATATTCTCCCTAATAGTGCCATTAAACAGCCAAATGTCCTGAAGAACTATACCAAACAAGCTTCTAAGCTCATCCCTCCTGACATTCATAATATTGACCTTATCAATATAAATACCACCCTTATTTATGTCATAAAATCTTAACAAGAGGTTTATCAGCGTTGTTTTTCCGGCACCAGTAGGTCCAACTATTGCAACTACCTGATGTGGACTTACCTCTAAATTTAGATTATTGATGATATTTTGCCCTTCTCTATATGCAAATGCAACATTTTTAAAATCTATTTCTCCTTCAACATCCCCAAGCTTTACTGGATTAGTGTCCTCTGCCGTTTCCTCCTCTTCATCAAGCAGTTCAAAGACCCTTTCTGCTGCAGCTATAGTGGATTGAATAACACTTATAATATTCGCAACTTGAGAAATAGGCTGAGTGAATAATCTCGAATACTGTATAAACGCTTGAATGTCCCCTATGCGTAGGTTGCCATTAGTAACCATAATACTTCCTGCAACACATATTCCTACATAGCCTAGGTTACCAACAAACGATATTAGCGGCATGATTATGCTAGAGATAAATTGTGCCTTCCATGCATTAAAGTAGAGTTTTTTGTTCAGTCCTTTAAAAGAAGTCAGGTTTTCATCTTCCCTTCCAAAAGCCCTTACTACAGCATGTCCGTTATACATTTCTTCAACAAAACCATTTAAAGAGCCCAGTGATTTTTGCTGCCCAGAAAAATACTTTTGAGAAGACTTTGCAGTAGGAACTGATACCAGTAAGCTTAAAGGAAGTATCGCAAGTGTAATAAGGGTTAAAATGGGGTTAATAGTGAGCATTATAATAAAAATACTTGTAATGGTTACTATTGAAGTTATAAGCTGGGTAACACTTTGTTGCAGGGTTGAACTAATATTATCAATATCATTTGTCACCCTGCTCAAAATATCGCCAATGGCGTTATTATCAAAATAACGGAGTGTAAGCTTATTGAGCTTTTCATTCACCTGTGTTCGCATTCTAAAAACAAAACTTTGTGTAACACCCACCATTATATATTGTTGTATATAGGAAAAGGTAGATGATAGAACATATAAGAAAATTAGTATTATCAATATCTGATTAATCCTTCTAAAATCTATTGCGGCTCCGGGGAAGCCTGTCGCCCTGCCCATAATACCTTCTACAATAACGTTGGTAGCCGCTCCGAGCACCTTCGGACTAAGCACAGTAAACATGGTGCTTATAATAGCAAATATAAAGACTATAACTACCTTTCCTTTATACTTTCCGAAGTATGAAATAAATCTCTTTAGTGTTTTCTTAAAATTTTTAGCCTTCTGCGTAGAAGGAGCTATAGTCCTCATTGAGCTTCCTCCCTCTTGAATTGAGATGCAACAATATCTTGATATACCTCACAATTCAAAATTAAGTCTTTGTGCCTACCAATTCCTGCAACCCTGCCATTATCCAAAACGATAATCCTGTCTGCATTCATTATGCTGCTCACTTTTTGGGAAACAATAATGACAGTTGAATTTTTAGTTTCTTGTTTTAATGCTGCTCTTAATTTTGCATCTGTTTTTGCGTCAAGTGCAGAAAAGCTGTCATCAAAAACATATATCTCAGGTTGTCTTACTAAAGCTCTAGCGATACAAAGCCTCTGCTTCTGTCCACCTGAAAAGTTTGCCCCCCCCTGTGCAACATGGGATTCATATTTATGCGTCTTTTCTTCAATAAAGTCTTTAGCCTGAGCAATAGAAGCTGCTTTTGCAATCTCTTCATCACTTGCAGTTTCCTTACCATATCTAATATTTTCAGCTATCGTTCCTGAAAATAAGACCGCTTTTTGGGGGACATAGCCCACCTTTTCACGGAGCTGCTGCTGGGACATTTCTCGAACATCCACTCCATCAACTAATACCTGGCCTTTCGTCGGTTCATAAAACCGCAATATCATATTTACTAACGTACTCTTACCCGAACCGGTGCTGCCAATAATGCCAGTAACCTGGCCTGGCTCAGCAGTAAAACTGATGCTGTCTATCGCCGGTTCATGAGAATTAGGATAGGAGTAAGTTACATTCCTAAACTCAAGATAACCTTTTCTCTCGTCCGCATTTTTTAAATAGTTTGTATCTTCAATAGATAGCTTTGTCTCAAATACCTCGTTAATTCTAGCAGCGGATGCAGATCCTCTCGGAAGAATAATAAACATCATGGAAAGCATAACAAAAGAAATCAGAATTAAGGTAGAGTATTGAATAAAAGCCATCATATCTCCTACCATTAGTAACCCCTTTTCAATACGTCTTGAGCCTACCCAAAGAATTGTTACGGAGGTCAGATTCAATATCAGCATCAATGCTGGCATGAGTAAGGAAAGAATTCTATTAACCCTTAACGAGGTATTAGTCAGATCGGAATTTGCATTATCATATTTTTCATTCTGCAGCTCTTTTCTATCAAATGCTCGTATAACTCTTATTCCAGATATATTTTCTCTTATAATGAGATTAAGCTTGTCTAATTTTGCCTGAACACTCTTGAACAAGGGAAACCCTTTTGCTGAGATAATACCAACAACTATAATAAGAATGGGTACTGATGCTACAAATATCCATGACATATTGCTGTTTTTTTGCGTTGCCAGAATTATACCACCAATCATAGTGGTAGGTGCTGACACTATCATTCTGAGAGATATGAACACTACATTCTGTATCTGATATACATCATTTGTGGTACGTGTTATTAGCGATGCAGTTCCAAACTTATTAATATCAATCAGCGAAAAACCTTCTATTTGTGAGAAAATATCATTTCTCAAGTTCATTGCAATGCCTGCAGAAACCCTTGCAGATAAAAATCCGGCAAATATTGAGCAAGCACTCCCCAAAAAGGCAATTAAAATCATAAGTCCACCAATTCTGTATATATATCCCGTATCGCCTTTTACAATACCAAAATCAACTATATCCGACATATAGTTGGGCAGTAGCAGTTCTGTTATAGCTTGAATAAATATTAGTATAATCGCAACCGATATAGTACCAAAAAAAGGTTTCAAGTATTTCATCAATTTCAGCATAATACCTCCAAAAAAGCTAATAAACATTGACTTAGTATGTCCCACCATATTGTTTTTTAATATAATATGATAGAATATTACTCATGAATTAATAAAGGATGGGAGATAATTTAATGCAAAAAAACACATTACCCAACTGCTTTTTAGGTTGCGAAAGCAGCTTTTTAAACGCTCAAGCAGTTATATTTGGTGCTCCATATGATGGAACAACTACCTTTAGACCCGGTACTAGATTTGCACCTGCTGCCATGAGAACAGATTCAATTGGTTTGGAAACTTATAGTCCATACTTTGATAAAGATATTATTGATTATAAAATACATGATTACGGAGATCTCGATTTACCGTTTGGAGCTCCGACTAAAGCATTAAACATGATTTCTGAAACTGCTCAATATATTTTTTCATCGGGTAAAAAACCCGTAATGATTGGTGGAGAACATCTGGTTTCATTACCTGTGATTGAACAAGCATTTAAACAATACCCAGACTTGCACATTATCCATTTTGATGCACATACAGATTTGAGAGAAGATTATCTGGGTGAAGATTTATCACATTCTACCGTAATTAGACGAGCATGGGATATGCTAGGTGACGGACGCATCTGGCAGTATGGAATAAGAAGCGGTACAAGAGAAGAGTTTTATTGGTCACGTGATGGTCACACAAATATGTGCCTTCATAATTTCGACGACTTGAACGTTGCAATATCAGGTATTGGGCAAAGCCCCGTTTATCTCACAATAGACCTTGATGTGTTGGACCCATCGGTATTCCCCGGAACAGGAACACCCGAAGCTGGAGGTGTCAGCTTTAAAGAGCTAATAAATGCACTTAAAGCAGTATCTTCTTTAAATATTATCGGAGCAGATATAGTGGAGTTGTCACCCCATTATGATATTAGTGGAGTTTCAACAGCAGTAGCATGTAAGGTACTACGAGAGGTGCTCTTTGCTGTACTCTAATTAAAAAATCTGAAATAGTTCGCTCTAACTATACTACTGAAGTACTAGCTTTTCCCTAGTTGAAAATCTGAAATAGTGCCCTGTTATTTTCGTATATTGAATTGCTATACTCAAGTTTAAGGGGAATCTCAAAACATACATTTTGAAATTCCCCATTTTAAATTAAGCTATATGTAATTATACACTTTCGTATATTTTACGCACTTTCTTAGTAGCTTAATATCCCTCACTTTATTTGAGCACCCCTATAATGGTTGATTTATTATGTATAAGAAGCTCTCCCTTCTGACCGGAGGCAAATTCACTTATTGAAAGTGCACCCTCTAGGAATATAGGCAGCTTTGATTGTATATTTGCAATTTCAGTTTGAAATTTATCATCTAGGAACATTGCCCTTGATATGCAGTCAAATACGAATATTTTATCATCCTTGGTTACATTTTGTGCACAATACTCGGCAAGCTTTTCAGAAGATCTAAGCAAGGAATCGGCATTGCCTCCCATAATATACAGCTCACACTTATTAGGTATATTAGCAACGCATATGATAGAGTCCATTTCATTAAGTTTGATGGGGTCCCTAATTATTATTTCATTGCTGCCTTCTTGAATTATTCCAAATGGATAATCTTTGGCATATGTAAAAAAGCCCTCTTTTGAAATAGTAATATCTGACTCATCCCTTATAATATCACGATATACTTCAAATGCATTATAGTAATTTATCTCAATTAATTCGTTACCATTTGCGCTTGTGACATTTAATGGTCCCTGTAGCTTCTTCCAGCCGTGTTCTACGGCCATGAGAATTTCGTTTTCAACAACGCAAACATATGCAGCATCCTTATAAACACCAGAATTATCAAATATGCAAGGTTTCCTATCCAGATTGTAATATCCTGCCCCACCCCCTATATATTTGACACTGTCTCCAAATCTATTGTACACAGTATCAGTTAGGTTTTTGAGGTATTCGGACAGACCATCTGCAAGTACAAAAGCAGTATACTGCTTGTCCGGCTGCAGGTTGGCATTAATTCTGAAAGTCAAGGGTAATACTCTAGAGCAACACGCTGCATTAAAAACATTTACAATAAATCCATCACTTCGCGCTTTACTTCCTACAAGAAGTTTAGCAAATATCCCACCAAATATTTTGATAGTTTTCTGGTTGCAAAAATCTACAATTTCCGAGATACAATCATATGAAGCCTCTCCAACAAACATCATACATACATCAGATTGCCTAAATGTATTACTTTCTATAAATGTTTTAACTTCCTTTATTGTTCTTAGATACATATTATAGCCCTCCCTTTAGTACTATTTTACTACCATATATATCCAAAGGGAATAATCCTTTATTACTATTTATTGTATAATATTTGGTTTTTTTACTAAAAATAAAAAAACTATACTATAGTTACTAGTTAATTCATAACTATAGTATAGTTCTCTTTTGATAAATCCCTAAAACTATAAATTCTTAAATTCTTAAAATATTGCTTTTTCGCCTCTCTCTTTAGTCCTTATACGAATAACATCTGCAACATCATATACGAATATTTTACCGTCTCCTACCTCTCCAGTTTGAGCGTTTATGATAATAGTATCAATAATTGATTCAACCTTGTCGTCAGTTACGACTAATTCTATTTTTACCTTTGGAAGAACATTTAATGAGATTTCACTACCTCTGTAAAATTCCTTCCAACCCATCTGCTTGCCGGCTCCCATTACCTGATTAATTGTAATACCGTCAAGACCTATGGCAAGTAGTGCTTCCTTTAATTCTTCCAACTTACCTGGACGAATAATCGCTTCTATTTTCTTCATAATAATCATCCTTTCTGTAGGTGTTTACATATTAATCCATTCCTGAGAATGATGGATAAGCAGATTCTCCATGCTGTGATATATCAAGACCTTCAGACTCTTCTCTAGACGCAACTCTTATATTCATAATTGCTTTGAGAACAAACATTATTACTGCTGTTCCTATCACTGCAAGTGCTATTGTAACACCGATACTAATCAGCTGAGCAACGATTAATCTTGTCTCACCAGCATAAACTAAACCATCCCACTGTGCTACTGAGTTAATCTTGTTCTGTGCAAATAAACCAGTTGCGATTCCGCCCCACATACCACCAATACCATGGCAACCGAATGCGTCTAACGCATCATCATATCCAAACTTAGCCTTAATTACGCTCATTGCAAAGTAACAAAGTGGGCTTACTACTGCTCCAATTATAATAGCTGACCATATTGGAACAAAGCCTGCTCCAGGAGTTATTGCAACCAGACCGACTACTGCACCTGTTGCGGCGCCAAGCATTGTTGGCTTTCCACGTGTAATTCTTTCAACAGCCATCCATGACAGTAATGCCGCTGCAGCAGAAGTGTTAGTTGTTAAGAATGCATGTACTGCGAGTTCTCCACTGCTCAATGCGCTTCCAGCATTGAATCCGAACCATCCAAACCAAAGAAGTGCTGCACCAATAAATACTAATGGAATGTTGTGAGGCTGAGAAGACGTTACTCCATAGCCTTTTCTCTTTCCTAAAATAATAGCTGCTACCAATCCGGATACACCAGAACTGATATGGACTACATTACCACCTGCAAAGTCAACTGCACCAAGAGATCTTAACCAGCCATCTGTTCCCCACATCATATGAGCTAATGGATAGTATACTATCAACGACCATAGCGCTATGAAAATTACTAGTGATGAGAACTTCATTCTTTCAACTAAAGAACCGGTAATAAGTGCTGGCGTGATTATTGCAAACATCATCTGAAATGCTACAAACAAGGTATGCGGTATAGTTCCAGCATAGTCTGGATTTGGTGCTCCACCAACACCATTTAAGAACGCCCATTGGAAGTTACCAACTATACCAGCTATGTCCTTGCCAAAGGATAATGAATATCCTATTGCTACCCACATAATGGATGCTAAGCCACATATAAAGAATGAAGCCATTATTGTGCTTAAAACATTCTTTCTTTTAACCATACCACCGTAGAATAGTGCAAGCCCTGGTGTCATAATAAATACCAATGCAGTTGATATTAGTACAAAAGAGCTATCCCCAAAGTTTATTTCCATAAAAACCCCTCCTAATCAAAATAAAATAATTTATTTTTTGTTAAAAAGCAAAGGCGCGTTTTAAGGTTATGGAAAAACTTAAAACACGCCATTGTGATCAAAATATGAAATTTTAAAACTAGCTATACGTATAGACAATATTATAAATTCAAATAAATAAAGCTGCATAAAAATCAAAAGATTATTAGCAGCCTCGTTGCTGAATTTATTAACTTAATAATAGTATATCACCAATAATTGGTTTGTGCAACACTTTTTTAAAAATTATACAAAAGTTTCTAGTATTTCTTCTGCCACCTTTAATTGTGACTCACGGTTATCCATGGCCCGCTTTTGTATGTATCTATGAGCCTGAGGCTCAGTCATATTCATTCTTTCAACCAGCAGCCATTTTGCCTTTTCGATGACTTTCCTATCTTGTATCTTCTTCTCTAAATCATCCTTCTGCATTCTAAGGCCACGTAAGGATTTTCTAGATTGTGCTGCGAACCTGGCTGTTTGGATCAAAGTCATCCTATTTATAGGCTTTGGAAGAATTAAAGCACCAACCTTTTCAAGTTTGAATTGCATTTCATCAAGAAAGTCATGTTTGGCTAACATTACAATGCCAGCATCCGTTTTATCAGAAACATCAAGTACAAAGTCAATTCCTAATTCGTCTTGCAAAGGGGCATTCACTAGTATAATATCCGGCTCAAAAATGTCTATTTTTCTTCTGGCAGCATCGGCTGATAAAGAATATTCAACAGGTGAATACCCTTGTTGGATCATTAGAGTACGTAATTCCTTAACTAATTCCACTTTGCTGCATACAATAAGAACTCCCCCTGAACCCACTGGCATCACCTCCACCTGTACAGGGAATATAATCAGTATAATTATTAATATGCAGAAAGATAATTATCGATCTCCCATGAATGTACAGAGTTATTGAATGCCATCCATTCATTTTCCTTGGCATTTATATACTTCTCATATATGTGCTTGCCGAGAACCTCTTTAACATAAGGATCTTTTTTCATCTCTTCAAGTGCAAGGTAAAGATTTGATGGAAGCCTTTCAATACCATAACTCAGTTCCTGTTCAGGAGTAAGATTATAAGTATTTAAATCTATTGGGTCAGATATTTGAAGATTGTTATTCAATCCATCAAGTCCAGCCTCTAGCACTAAAGCTAATGTAAGATATGGATTGCAAGAAGGATCAGGACTTCTCAATTCAATTCTGGTTGCATCACCCTTTGGTGCAGGGATTCTGAGAAGAGGACTTCTATTCATATGCGACCATGCAATATGAACAGGGGCTTCAAATCCCGGAACGAATCTCTTATAAGAATTAACAAGAGGATTGGATATAGCTGTTATACCCTTGATATGCTTAAGGATACCTGCTGCAAACATTTTTGCAAAGTCTGAGATGTCTCTATTATTATCTTCATTTGCAAATAGGTTTTTCCCATTTTGAGAAATAGACATATTAATATGCATGCCTGAACCATAAGTATTCATTATAGGTTTCGGCATAAAGGTTGCATGCAGACCATTTCTCTGCGCCACTATTTTAACCACAGTTTTAAATGTCATTATTTTATCAGCGGCTGACAGAACATCGTCATACTTGAAGTCTATCTCATGCTGTCCTGCTGCATTTTCATGGTGCGAGGCTTCTATCTCAAAGCCCATATCTTCAAGCACCATGCAAATCTCTCTCCTACAGTTTTCACCCATATCCATTGGCGCAAGGTCAAAGTATCCTGCAGAATCATGTGTTTTTGTAGTAGGCCTTCCCTCAGAATCAGTATGAAACAGGAAGAATTCACACTCAGGACCAATATTAAATGTATATCCCAATTTAGTAGCCTTTTCAACAGACTTTTTAAGTATGTATCTGGGATCTCCTGAAAACTGAGTACCATCATAGTTCTTTATATCACAAATAAGTCTTGCTACTTTACCATGTTGTGGTCTCCAAGGAATTATTGAAAGCGTCTTTGGATCAGGAAGCAGCAGCATATCAGATTGTTCTACCTCTGAAAAACCTGCTATAGCTGACGCATCGAAAATTATTCCTTCCTCAAGAGCCCTTTCAAGCTGCTTTGAATTGATTGCAATATTTTTCATACGACCAAAAATATCTGTGAATTGCAATCTGATAAATTTAACATCATTCAGTTCAATAAACTTAAGAACATCATTATTTGAGCAAGACATTGCCCCACCCCCATTTTTTAATTACTTTTAATACGCAAATAATACCCAATTTTATGGGTATTATTTATGTTATTAGTCATACAGGAATAATTATACATGTAATTTAGTTATGTGTATACAATTGCTTGTAAGGATTTTTGGTATTTGCTGTAAGTTTTACAAAGTTAGATTCTAGTATCTCATCCTTGTCATAACCAAAATATGAACAAAATTCTGATATAAAGCCTTCTATCTGAGCCTTATCTTCCTCAGTAGCATTTGTAGACATTACCTGTGAAGGAAGGTCCTCAGGAACCTGTTCGCTTCTAATGTATATAACTCCCCCATGCATTCCTGTTCCACAGAAGTTTCCTACAGGAATGCCCTGTGCTCCTATTCCAAGCACTACAAGTATTCCACCCGCTTGGTATTCTCCTAGAAAATCTCCTGTCTTTCCTCCTATAACGATAAGCGGTTTTTGGTTCTGGTACTCCTTCATATGAATACCAACTCTATAACCAGCATTACCCTTTACAAAAATTTTTCCACCACGCATACCATACCCGGTAGTATCACCACAGTTACCATATACAACTATCTTGCCATCATTCATAGTATCACCGGTAGCGTCTTGTGCATTACCGTTTACTACAATCTCAGCTCCATCCATATAAGCAGCAAGAGCATTTCCGGGTGTACCGTTTATAGTTATTTGCTTTCCTTTAATGCCGCAACCTATATATCGTTGACCATATACTTCATCAAGAATTATCTCTGAGTCCGGCGAATTTCTGATTTGCTCATTAACCTCAGAATAATAAGTGTTTCCAACTGATATTTTCATCTATATCACCCTTTCTAAATAAACTAATCAATGAGGGGGTTCCCGCCGAATACGGTACTACCCCACCCTCATATCAAATGGTTATTTGGCACCTGCCAGCTTCTTTTTTCTCACCGCTTTGTCAAAAACCAGAAGTTGTGGACTGGTCTTTAGCAAGTCGCTGTTAATTTCACAAAGAGGAGTCTTCTCTCTGATAATTGATGTATATATACCTGCTCTGCTAATCTCTCCAATAAGTATGTAACCCTTTAGTAGCCCATCACTGAATACCATCTTTTTATAGTTGTTTTCATCAACAGACTCAATGCACTCACCTTCCATAGCACCTGCTGTAATCATATGCAAACCAAAGAACCCAATTGCATTCATAGGCATTGCTGTATCAAACACCTTTTCTCCGCCAGCCATATTTATTCCTGCTATCTCGCCTTGCATATATGCATTTGGAAGAAGCGCAAGGATTTTATTTTGATTGGTGCAAATATCATAGCTCTCGGTACAGTCACCCGCAGAATACACATCCTTGATGGAGGTTTCCTGCTTGTTATCGGTAACAATACCTCTGTTTACGTTACCGCCTGCATCTTTGACAAGGTTTGTATTAGGTCTAACACCAACCGCTACTATCAAAACATCATATGGCAGCTCACATCCTGACTTCAAGTAAACAACCCCATCCTTTACTGATGAAGCAGCATCATTGAGCATAAACTTAATGCCTTCCTTCTCAATATGCTTTTGAACAAAGGATGCACCCTTACTATCCAGGATACTTGGAAGAATTCTATCCGCTAAGTCAACTACTGTAATGTCATCACAAACATCATGTAGTCCTTCAGCTGCCTTTAAGCCAATGAGTCCCGCACCCATTATTACTACCTTTGAATCTTTTCTTACTACTTCCTTCACAGCCTTAGCACTGTCCCAAGTGAGGAATGTAAAGGCATTTTTTGCATCTGCAAGGCCTTCAACTGGAGGAACAAACGGTGAAGAACCTGTTGCAACCAATAGCTTGTCATACACAATTTCACTATCATCCTCGAGCACTACATTCTTATTCTCAGCATCAATTCTAACAACCTTTTTCCCCAGTATAGCCGTGCAGTTATTTACTTCATAGAAATCACTGTCTCTGTAGTACATTTTGTCGTCTGTCACTTTCCCCTTGAGCCAATATGAAATGAGAGGACGAGAATATGTAAAATGTGCCTCATCAGAGATTATTGTTATTGAGCCTTCCTTATCAACACTACGAATACCACTTACACACCCAACAGCAGCTGCCGAGTTGCCAATTATTACGTATTTACCCACTTTCATCACCTCTCCTCATATACTATCGCAAGATTTGGACAATTTTCTGCACATGCAGGTTTGCCACTTTCTATGCATAAGTCACATTTCTTAATTGCCTTTTCATTTCCGGGAAGTACTGATCCATAGGGACATACTAAGATGCAAGTATAGCAACCAACACATCTCGACTCGTCCACAAATACTCTTCCGTCTTCACCCATCTGCATTGCTCCGGTAATACAGGACTTAACACACAATGGTGTTTCACAATGTCTGCAGGATACCGCAAAGCATATATTATCGTCGCCTTCTTCTATTGTTATTCGTGGCTGTGGCTTTGTGTCTCCCGAAAATGCCTTTACCATATCCTTCTTCCCGCTATGGGAGAATGCACAATAGTATTCACAAAGATGGCAGCCTAAGCATCTATCTTCATTAACATAAATTCTCTTCATATCGACAACCCCTTCCAAAACTAATAATCTATTATTCTCCAACATGCTTGACACCAAGTATTTCAAGCTCTTTTTCATTAAGTCCGATTCCTCTGAGCATCAAACGGTTGCCCTTTAAGCTCTCTATAGCATTGATACCCATTCCACCGAGCATTTCCTTGATTTCATGATCCCATGCGTGAATGAGATTTACCAGTCTCTTGTAACCAATATCAGGGTTTAGTCTTTTAACTAGATCTTTCCTCTGTGTAGCAATACCCCAGTTGCATTTTCCTGAGTGGCAGCTTCTGCATACATGACAGCCCAGTGCTATTAATGCGGAGGTTCCAATATAAACTGCATCAGCGCCTAAAGCAATTGCCTTTACAATATCTCCGCTGTTTCTGACACTACCTGCTACTACAAGGGAAACTTTATTTCTAATACCTTCGTCTCTCAGTCTCTGGTCAACGGAAGCAAGTGCCATCTCTATTGGAATTCCCACATTATCTCTAATTCTAGTAGGAGCAGCACCTGTTCCTCCTCTATAACCATCAATAGCGATTATATCTGCTCCGGAACGTGCGATACCTGAAGCAATAGCAGCAACATTGTGTACCGCAGCTATCTTGACGATAACGGGCTTTGTATATGCAGTTGCTTCTTTTAGTGAGAATACCAGCTGTCTCAAATCTTCAATTGAGTATATATCGTGGTGAGGTGCAGGAGAAATAGCATCACTGCCCTTAGGAATCATTCTTGTCTTTGATACATCATCTCCAACCTTTTCACCCGGTAAGTGTCCACCTATACCTGGCTTTGCACCCTGTCCCATCTTTATTTCTATAGCAGCTCCTGCACTTAGGTACCCTGGATGAACACCAAATCTGCCTGAAGCAACCTGAACAATTGTGTTAGCACCATATTCATAGAAATCTTCATGTAGACCGCCTTCACCGGTATTATAATATGTACCTAGTTCCTGAGCTGCTCTTGCTAATGACTCATGAGCATTTCTGCTAATTGAACCGTAGGACATAGCTGAAAACATAATAGGGACATTGAGCTTTAGTTGTGGAGATAGCTTGGTTGTTAGCATCCCATCCTTATCAAACTCTAGTTTTTCGGGCTTAGCACCAAGCTGAACTCTTGTCTCCATCGGTTCTCTCAATGGATCAATTGATGGATTGGTAACCTGACTTGCATTTATAAGTAGCTTATCCCAGTAAATTGGGTAGGGCTGAGGATTTCCCATTGCTGAGAGCAATACACCACCTGAAGAAGCCTGCTTCTGTATTTCAGTAATTTGTTGGCCAGTCCAGTTTGCATTTTCCTTAAACTCATTATTATACTTTTGAATTCGTAGTGCACGTGTTGGACAAAGTGATGTACATCTATGGCAGTTAACACAATTAATATCGTCACAAACCATCATATCTAATTCTTCGTCATAGCTGTGTACCTCATTTGCACACTGTCGAGCACAAACCTTGCACTTGATGCACTTGCTTGCATCTCTTACTACCTCATATTGAGGAGAAAATAAGTTTATACCCATTATACTTCACCCCCTGATAATGTTGCGATTACGGGTTCTCCGCCCTTAGGACTCCAAACCCTGTCCACTTCCGGACATATTACTCTAATAGCACTTTCTTCACTTGCTACCAATACCAAATCATCCTTTTCTGCTGCAACCATTGAACGAAGCTTTAATCTGTCATTCAAAGCCATCATTCCACCTTCATATCCAAGTATTATTGAGAATGGTCCGGTAATCAGAAGACTGGAATAAACATTTCTTATCGCCGTAAACTTTTCTTTTAATCTATCAGGCATCTTATCTATCTCACTCCAGAATGGTGCAGCTATGATTGAAGCACAATCCTCTAGCGGAATACCTTGTCTTCTGTTTAAGTAATCAAATATGTATGTTATTACTTCAGTATCTGTTAGCAGTGAACAATTATAACCAAACATCTCCATATAGCGTCTGTTTGCATCATATGAGGAAATTTCTCCATTATGCACTATTGTGTAGTCCAGTAGTGAAAATGGATGAGCTCCACCCCACCAGCCCGGCGTATTTGTTGGATATCTTCCATGAGCCGTCCAGCAGTAACCCGAATAATCTTCTAACTTATAGAATTCTCCAACATCCTCAGGGAAACCAACTGCCTTGAATACACCCATATTCTTGCCGCTTGAAAATACATAAGCACCTTCAAATTTAGTGTTTATCTTGATTACACAGCGAGCAACATATTCTTTCTCGTCCAACTGGCTCTCGTCTAGCTTTCCATGTAGCGGAGAAACGAAGTATCTCCAGATCATAGGTGCATCAGTAATTCTTGGGTGCTTTCTAGTAGGAATTCTACTGAGGTTTATCACATCGAAATGCTTGTTGATAAATCTTTCGGTAGCCTCCCTTGCTTCATTTGAATTAAAGAATACATGAAATGCATAATAATCCTTATATTCAGGATAAATTCCATATCCAGCGAAGCCTCCACCCAAACCATTGGAACGGTCATGCATAACTTCTATAGATTTTATGATGTCACACCCCGAAATGCGTTTGCCGCTCTTACTAAAGATTCCGGAAATAGCACAACCTGAGGGTATTCTAACCTGACCTTCCTTTAATAACATAAAATAACACATCCTTTACAAGTAAATTAAAATATAGTAATTACTGTCAATAGTAAATAAAAAAAGCGTACTCAAACCACCCATTATCTTAGGTAGCTGAGAACGCCATTGTTCATAATATTTGATTGTCTATTTTAGTAGAAAAATGTAGCTCTTTCCAAAGTATTAATAATAAATATAAAAATACATGATTTAGCTTAAGTCATATTTTACTAGTATCATGTCAATCCGTCAATACTTTTTTTGCAATTTTTAAAATCAAATCCTGCATTTTTACTTTTTGCATTACTTATACCCAAAACGTTTTAAACCCTTAAGTACCTTATAATACTCATAACAACTGAGCTTAAAACCAGTAACACTTTTTTTTGGAAAAAGTATTGATTTTTTGCAAGAGCTATATTATAATTGTTGTAAATTACATAGTTTTACAGCAAAGGCGCTGTGTCAATGGATAGCTATCACTACCCTTGGTGCAGCTTTTTTATTTTTAGTTTACTTTTTATTTTTTTTAAGTTCAATAGATATATTATATCTTTTTGTATGTAATTGGCAATAATTATTATAGGTTAAACTTGGAGGTAATATATATGGCTGAAACAAATAACTACATTAAGTATATAGCAGATCTGGCCAAACTTTCATTAAATAATGAAGAGTTAGAGTCTCTGGCAGAAGATATGCTGGATATCATAGGCTTAATGGATACAATAAAGGATATTGATACTGATAATATCAACGCAACCGAGCACATCCTGAGTATGACGAATAATCTTAGAGAAGACAATCCCGGCATTCCTTTTGAGGCAGAGAAGATTACTGCAAACTCAAAGTATGCTATGGAAAATTGCTACTCAATACCTAAGATGATTGAATAAGGAGGTCTCACTTAATGGATATCAAAAAACTTAGTATAAAAAAAGCCAGGCATCTATTAGATAGTAAAGAGATTAGTGCTGTTGAGCTTACAAACATTTATTTGGATAGAATTAAAAAAATAGATAATAAGACTAATGCTTATATAACGGTTTGTGAGGATTTGGCTATTGAGCAGGCAAAAAAGGCACAGCATGCAATTGACAGCGGTAATGCATCCTTATTGTGCGGTATTCCACTTAGCATAAAGGATAACATTTGTGTTGAGGGTGCACCAACCACTTGTGCTTCAAAGATGCTAGAGAATTTTGTTCCTCCCTACACTGCTACAGCAGCAAAGAAATTGCTTGAAAATAATGTTGTTATTTTAGGAAAGACAAACTTGGATGAATTTGCAATGGGAAGTTCCACTGAGAACTCTGCTTTCAAAAAGACCTCCAATCCATTTGCTTTAGATAGAGTACCTGGTGGTTCTTCCGGAGGCTCAGCAGCTTCTGTTGCAGCATCTCTTACACTTGGTTCACTTGGTTCTGATACAGGGGGATCCATTAGACAGCCTGCTGCATTTTGTGGAGTAGTTGGAATCAAGCCTACATACGGTCTGGTATCCCGTTATGGCCTGGTAGCATTTGCTTCCTCACTCGATCAAATTGGTCCTATAGCAAAATCTGTTGAGGACTGTGCTATTATACTGGATAGTATTTGTGGAAAAGATGCCAGGGACGGCACTTCACTCGATTACAAAAGTGAGACTTCCTATAGCAGCAGCTTAAATACAGATATAAAAGGCCTAAAAATCGGTATACCAAGGGAATACTTGGCAGACGGCTTAAATGAAGAAGTTAGAGCTTCTATAGAGGCATCCATTAAAACTCTTGAAAAGCTGGGAGCATCAATAGAGATTTTTTCAATGCCAAGCCTCACTTATACCGTTCCTGCATACTATCTGATGTCTTCTGCCGAAGCAAGCTCAAACCTATCTCGTTATGATGGAGTAAAGTATGGCTTTAGAGCAGACAAATGCAAATCCTATGCGGAGCTTATTGGTAAGACAAGAGCAGAAGGCTTTGGAAGAGAAGTCAAGAGAAGAATATTACTTGGTACTTACGCATTGGCTTCCGGTTATTATGATGCTTATTACAAAAAAGCATTAAAGCTTAGAACAATGATTAGCCAAGGCTTTGCAGATGCCTTTACAAAATATGATGTAGTTCTTCATCCTACCACACCTGAAACTGCATACAAGATTGGTCAGAATACTGATAATCCTCTGACAATGTACCTTGCAGATATATATACCGCAGCCGCTAATATCGCCGGCCTTCCATCAATCTCTGTACCATGTGGCTATGATAAAAACGGTCTTCCTATAGGATTGTCCTTTACAGGCAAATTATTGGGAGAAAAACAAATTCTCTGTGCAGCTGCTGCTTTTGAAGCAGATTTTGCTAATAGCTTCAGAGTAGCTGAGCTTTAAGAGAAAGGAGACACTGTTATGAAATATATTCCTACAATCGGATTAGAAATACATTGTGAGCTGTCCACTCAATCAAAGGTGTTTTGTGATTGCCCAGTAAGTTTTGGTGGAGAACCAAATACTAGATGTTGCCCTGTTTGTACGGGAATGCCGGGTACACTTCCTGTTCTTAATAAAAAGGCTGTTGAATATACTGTGAAAGCAGGTTTGGCATTGAATTGTGAGATAAGTGAGTTTTCGAAGCTGGATAGAAAGAATTATTTTTATCCTGACCTTCCAAAAGCTTATCAAATATCACAATTTGACCTTCCCTTCTGCAAAGATGGCGGTTTAACTATTACTACTGCTAATGGAACTGAGAAGTTCATAAGAATAGAGAGAATTCATCTTGAAGAGGACGCTGGCAAACTAACACATGATAGCTACGACAAGTATAGCTTAGCTGACTATAATCGTTGTGGTGTTCCCCTTATTGAAATAGTAACAAAGCCTGACATCAGTTCTTCTGAAGAAGCAAGGGAATTTTTTGAAAAGGTTCGTCTAATGCTGGTATATGCAGGCGTTTCAGACTGTAGGATGGAAGAAGGTTCCTTGAGAGCCGATGTGAATGTATCCATCAGACCTTTTGGAACAGATGAGCTTGGAACAAGAACAGAGATGAAAAACTTGAACTCAACCCGCTCCATTGTTAGGGCAATTGAGAGTGAGATTATCAGGCAAAGCGAACTCCTTGATTCGGGTATAAAGATAACTCAGGAGACTAGACGTTGGGATGATAACAAGGGTGAAAGCAAATCCTTGAGAAGCAAGGAAGACGCTCATGACTATAGGTATTTTCCTGAGCCAGACGTTGTTCCTGTAGTATTCACCAGGGATGAAATAGAGAAGATTAGAGCTTCTCTCCCAGAGCTCCCTGACAAAAGATTTGAGAGATATACTGCTGAGTATGGTCTCAGTACTGCAGATGCAAACTTGATTATAAGCAGTGTAACACTGTCTGACCTGTTTGATGATGCCATAAAGCAATGTGGAAATCCAAGAGCATGTGCTAGCTTTATAGTTGTTGAGGTTTTGCGTAGATTAAATGATAATTCATTGTTGCCTGAGCAGATACCTTTTAAAGGCTATTCTTTGGGAAAACTGGTTGCAATGATTATTAATGAAGAGATTACATCAAACAATGCCAAGAAGGTTCTTGCAGAAATGTTTGAAACAAATAAGGAGCCTGAAGTAATCGCTGCTGAAAATGGATACAAGGTAATTAATGATACAGGCGCTGTTGTTGAAACTGTTAAACAAATACTTTCAGATAATTCAAAAGCAGTAGCAGAATTTCTTGAAGGCAAAGAGAAGGCATTTGGCTTCCTTATGGGACAGTGCTCTAGAGCATTAAAAGGCCGTGGTAACCCTAAAGTTATCCAAGAAATATTAAGAGAACAATTAGACAAAATGAAAGGAGGTATTTGATGTATGAAATCTATAAAACACTCCACATCACAACTATTCAGCCCAGAATCAGTAATTAACTGTAGAGAGGATGTCACAATAAATGGCTCCGTTTATAGAATTCGTGACATGGGTACCTTCGCTTTTATAGTATTGCGCACCGGCAGACATCTTGTACAATGTGTTTATTCTGCTGACAAATGCGACTTCAAGCTTAGTGACTTACAGGAAAATGACAGTGTAAGGGTTACTGGCTTAGTGATATTAGAAGATAGAGCTGAAAACGGTTTTGAGTTACATTTAAAATCCATATGTGTTCTCTCTTCCCCTGCTGCTGTTATGCCATTCGCAATTAACAAAAAAGGACTCAACATTTCATTAGATGTAAATCTAGAGCATAGACCTGTAGCCCTCCGGAACCACAAACAGCGTGCAGTTTTTAAGCTACAGGAAGGTATAGTATCTGGTTTTAGAAACTATATGCTAAAAATGGGCTTTACAGAAATACATTCCCCAAAGATTGTTAAAGCAGGTGCCGAGGGCGGTGCAAATATATTTAAGCTTGATTATTTTGGGGAGAAGGCATACCTTGCTCAGAGCCCTCAATTCTACAAGCAGACAATGGTTGGAGTATACGACAGGGTTTTTGAGATAGCACCGGTATATAGAGCTGAAAAGCATAGTACATCCAGGCATTTGAATGAATATATCGGTCTTGATTTTGAAATGGCGTACATAGACAGCATGTACGATGTTATGGCAATGGAGACTGCAATGCTAAAAGCAGTAATGGATGAGCTTAAGGCTAATTACGCTCCGGAAATTAAGCTTTTGAATGTAGATCTTCCTGAAATTAATGAAATACCTTCCCTAACCTTTATCGAAGGTAAAGAGCTGCTTAAGAGTATGGGCAAGAAGATAAAGAACTATTACGATTTTGAACCTGATGAAGAGCTTGCAATAAGCGAGTATGTTAAGAAGGAATATGGAAGCGAATTCGTTTTCATTACTCACTTCCCTTCCTCCAAGCGACCATTCTATGCAATGGATGACAGAGAAGATCCTGATTACGCTCTAAGCTTTGACTTATTCTTTAGAGGTCTTGAGATTACTACTGGCGGACAAAGAGTACATGATTATAACGAGCAGGTAGAAAAAATGAAGGCTAAAGGTCTTGATCCTGAAGAGTTCCAGTCATATTTGATGATACACAAGCACGGCATGCCACCTCACGGTGGATTGGGTATTGGCCTTGAAAGACTCTTGATGAGACTTCTCAACATGCAAAACGTAAGAGAAGCCGCCCTATTCCCAAGAGATATGTCGAGACTGGACCCATAAACAAATTTTCGATTGAAAAACTGGCAATGCAGGCTTCGCAAAGGTCGGCTACGGCCGTACCGAACGAAGTGAGGGGCTTGCATACAAACAAATATTGCGTTCAATAAAGGTAGTAGAATACCTTGAACTAGTGAAACAAAGGCGTTTCATTCCATGTTTTATAACAGGAGTGAAATGTCTTTTTTTAATATTAAAACAATAAACTTATTTTATCAAATTTATTTTAGGAGGGGTTTAAAATGTCAAACAGTATTACAGAAATTTTTGGAAGTAGTGTGTTCAATGATGCAAAAATGCGTGAACGTCTACCAAAGGCAACCTACAAGCTACTAAAGAAGACAATCGACGACGGAACTGCACTGGATGAATCAGTTGCGGATGTTGTTGCAAGTGCCATGAAAGACTGGGCTCTCGAAAAAGGCGCAACTCACTTTACTCACTGGTTCCAGCCAATGACTGGTATTACAGCTGAGAAACATGACGCTTTTATCTCACCAACAGCTGATGGTAAGGTAATCATGGAGTTTTCCGGCAAAGACCTTGTTAAAGGTGAGCCAGATGCATCTTCATTCCCATCAGGTGGCCTGAGAGCAACTTTTGAAGCAAGAGGCTATACAGCTTGGGATTGTACTTCACCAGCTTTTGTGAAAGACGGTACCCTGTATATTCCTACTGCATTCTGTTCCTATACCGGAGATATTCTCGACAAGAAGACTCCATTGCTCCGCTCAATGGAAGCTCTTAACAAGCAAGCTTTGAGAATATTGAAGGCTTTTGGAAACACTACTGCAACCAGAGTTACAACAACTGTTGGACCAGAGCAGGAGTACTTCCTTGTGGACAGAGAATTATGGTCAAAGAGAAAAGACCTAATTTTCGCTGGCAGAACTCTTTTTGGAGCTAAACCACCAAAGGGACAGGAACTCGAAGACCATTATTTTGGTAATATCAAGGAAAGAGTAGCTAACTACATGAAGGACCTTGATGAAGAACTATGGAAGCTAGGAATCTCGGCTAAAACCAAACATAACGAAGTTGCTCCAGCTCAACATGAGTTAGCACCAATATTCTCAACTACAAATATTGCTACCGATCATAACCAGATTACTATGGAAATGATGAAGAAGGTTGCTCAGAGACATGGCCTCACTTGCCTGTTGCATGAAAAGCCATTTGCTGGCGTAAACGGCTCCGGAAAACACAACAACTGGTCAATGTCCACAAATGATGGTCAGAACCTCTTAGAGCCAGGCCAGACACCACATGAAAATATACAGTTTCTTGTATTCCTCTGTGCTGTGATAAAGGCTGTTGATGATTACTCAGACTTACTCCGTCTCTCAGTTGCTAGTGCCGGAAATGATCACAGACTAGGTGCAAACGAAGCTCCGCCGGCTATCGTTTCAGTATTCCTTGGTGACCAACTCACTGATATACTTATGCAGCTTGAAAATGGTAAGGCTAAGGGCAAGAGCTATAACTCAATCCTTGAAACAGGAGTTGCAAGCCTTCCTAAGCTTCCAAAGGATGCTACAGACCGTAACAGAACTTCACCATTTGCATTTACAGGCAATAAGTTTGAGTTCAGAATGCTCGGTTCATCAGCATCAATTGCTGGTTGTAACTTTGTGCTAAACACTATTGTTGCAGAAATTTTGCAAAAGTTTGCTGATAAACTAGAAGCAGCTTCTGACTTTACAAATGCTGTTGGTGCTTTACTTGCTGAAACAGTTAGAGACCACAAGAAAATAATATTCAATGGAAACAACTACTCAGAGGAATGGGTTTCTGAAGCTGAAAGCAGAGGACTTCCAAACCTTAAGTCAACAGTAGAGTGTATCCCAACATTTATCAAGGATAAGAATGTTGCAGTATTTGTTAAGCATGGAATACTCAGCAAGTCAGAAATTGAATCAAGATATGAAATACTTCTTGAAAACTATATCAAAGTTATCAATATTGAAGCATTGACCATGATTTCAATGGCAAAAACTGAAATTATGCCTTCAGCATTTAAATATAGCAAGGAACTCTCTGATACAATTAATGCTGTTAAAGAAACTGGCATGTCAGTAGAGGTTTCTGCTCAATCATCTGTTTTAAAAGAGCTTTCACCTGTTCTTAGCTCATTTGCTTCAAACATACAGGCTCTTAAAAAGGCAGTTGAAAAGGCTAGCTCTGAATCAGGCCTATTAAAAGAAGCAGAAGCATTCCATAAGTTAGTTGTACCGGCAATGGAAGCTTTACGTGCAGATGGTGATAAACTAGAAGCTATTATTCCAAAGGATATTTACCCATTCCCAACGTATGCCGAATTGCTGTTTAATATCTAAACTTGTAACTTTTTGGCGGGGACAAAGGTGTTTCTACACAATATTCTTTGTTCTCGCCTCTTTTTATTTTGCTTTGCAAAGGAGTTAGTCTAAATGAATAAGAATATAATTATCCCTTCAATAATAATTTTTCTAATTTCTTCAGTATTGATGGTATTTAAGGTGGCAAACTCTGCAGTAAATATCTCTATTAATTTTTTAGCAATTTTTCTTTGCACTGTTTTTATTTTATTGACTGACAAGAAAAAATACGATAAAAGAACTGAAAAAACTCGTAAGCTAAAAAATGACCTCAAGAGGCTTAATTTTGAAGTTCAAGTTACTTCAAGCCAGATTTCATCAGTATCTGAAAATATAGCAGTCACACTAGATGAAAACAATGTATTTGCTACACATGTATACGATGAAGTTGAAGAAATGGCAATTAGTACTCAAGAAGTTACCAATGGAATAATTCAGGTCTTGGCACAAGTTAAATACATAATGGACCTACTAAACAATGCGGATGCTATTACCAAGGAAATGCTTGTTAAAAGCGGTATTTCAAAGGAATCTGTACAACTGAGTCTAGAAGAGATTATGCAAATAGTCCATATAATAGAAGGTATACATGAGTCCTCAGAGCGTACTCTTCAGTATATGGAAAAACTTAAGTTGACTTCAGGTGAAATAATTCACATACTTGAAACAGTAAGTAATGTATCAAAACAGACTCAATTATTAGCATTAAATGCAACTATTGAGTCTGCACGTGCCGGAGAGCATGGTAAAGGCTTTGCGGTTGTTGCAGGTGAAATTCGCAAACTAGCTGAAGATACTTCAAGCTCAGTTAAGGACATTAATTCATTAATAAATGCTATTCAGGAAGAAGTAGTCAGTGTCGATGGTGTTATCAGAGAAAATGCTCAAAGAGTTCAAAAGGCGACTGCTGTAACCAAGAATATAGAATCAAATCTAGGTACTATAGATAGTTCTTTTAATGATGTTTGTGAAATGATTAGTAAAATTGGTATTCTATCAAAGGAAGAAGTACAAATCGCTCAAAATGTTGGGTCAGAGATAGAAGCTGTGGAGCAAGTAATAGCCAGCACAGCACAAAGTGTTGAGGGTGTACGTATTTCAGTTCATCAGCAAAAGCATAAGATGGAACAAATAGCATCCATGGGTTCTAGACTGAATGAAGCTTCCACAAATCTTGCAGATTTGTTCTTCAGTGAAGCTGATAGCCTTGAAACTATAGGGAACAATGCCTCAGAGATGTCAACTGAATGTTTCAAAATCATAAAGAATGAAATATGTACTAATGATAAAATTCTCAGAGCAACTGACACTGATGCTCACAGAGAAGTGTTAACTGCCATTATTGAGAAATATAATTTTATTGAAGCCGCTTGGACTAATGACAGAAAAGGCCGCTTTATCTGCTCCATTCCAGAGGCTGGTATAGCAAATGCTAATGTAAGAGAATGGTTCAAAAGAAGTATTATGGGCGAAGACTTTGTATCACAAATATACATATCCGCTATCACAAGGAATCCTTGTATCACCGTCTCTTCACCTATTAAGGATAAAAATGGCCAGATAATAGGAGTAGTGGGAGTGGATATTAAGCTTGCATAGTATTATTGGAGCTAATATAGTTATAAGGTTTGCATAGAAGTTATAGGAGAAAATACAGACATTAGGAGGCATTAGGCTGACATAGACATTAGGCTGACATAGACACAAGATAAACTTATAAGTAGGTATTTAAACAAGTTAATGATTTACATGATATAAAATACCTACACATAGGCTAGCGGTACTTGCACATATCCTTTCTAAAATACATATACTAAAATGAAGTTAAGGACAATGACGTCATCCAAAGCAGATGTTATTGTCCTTTTAAGTGGGAATATTTGTCCCATTAATAATTTCAATTGGAGGTATGAATATGTGCTCAATTCTAGGTTTAGCAAATTTTAATGACACTGTAAGCCTTCCTCAGAATATTGTTGAGGATATGGGAAAAAAGTTAGGACACAGAGGACCAGATCAACATGGTTTTTATAGAGATAGCTACGTATGCTTTCAACACAACAGACTTGCAGTTATTGATGTTGAACACGGTCTGCAGCCTATGACTGCTCGCTTTGAAGGAAAGAGTTATACTATAGTCTATAATGGAGAAATATATAATGCAAACGAACTCAGGAGTGAACTAGAACAGCTAGGTGTAAGCTTTTCAACACATTGTGATACTGAAGTTGTGCTTTATTCGTACATAATTTGGGGTATGAATTGCTCTGAAAAATTAAATGGTATATATGCATTCGCCGTTTACGATGAAGCTTCCAGAAGTATTTATCTCTCTCGCGACAGAATGGGAGTTAAACCTTACTTCTATACTATGGTAGATGGTACGCTTATTTTTGCGTCTGAAGTAAAAGCAATACTTGCTCATCCGAGAGTTTCAGCAGAATTGTCAAAGGAAGGCATTTGGCAGCTTTTGTACTTATCACCTATGCGCCCATCTAACAATGCCATTTTTAAAAATATATACGAAATTTCACCTGGTTACCACGGGATTTTTAATCGAAATGGGCTAAGGTTAACTCCATATTGGAATCTTTGTGCTTATGAATTGGAAGATAGTGAGGCACAAATAATAGAAAAAACAAAATACTACCTAACTGATGCTATCGAGAGACAACTTGTTTCTGATGTTCCTTTATGTACTTTTTTATCAGGAGGATTAGATTCTTCCGTCGTAACAGCTGCAGCTAAAGCAGATAAAAAAAACGGTGGAAAACTATGTACATATTCGTTTGAATACGAAGGTAATAAAAAGCATTTTACTGCAACCTCCTTTCAGCCCGAAAGCGACGATGAGTATGCTGTCTGGCTGGCAGATTATTTAGGTACCGACCACACTGTACTAACTGTATCCCAGCAGGAGATTTCAGACCTCCTTGTGGATGCCATGAAATTCAGAGATTACCCAGGTATGGCTGATGTCGACTCCTCACTATTGTATTACTGCAAACAAGTTAAAAAAAGGCACACAGTAGGTCTGTCAGGAGAGTGCGCATACATAGTGGAGAAAAATGTGTCCTTTCTCTAAATACTGCTTCGATACTTTGTAAAAATACGGTTCAATACTTTCCCTAAATACTACTTCGATATTATATCGATATAACAGAAGATAATGAATTATAGAGTAGACAAAAATTAAGAGGCTGACGCACTATGTTTCTTTTTTAAGTGCGACAAGCCTCATAACTTATATTTATACGGTAAGCATGATAGCTTATATTCATACGGTAACCCCACAACTTATTATTCCAGCGGTAAGCACAATAACTAATAGTCCTGCGGCCCCATAACTTATTATTCCTGCTGGAAAAGAGCTGTTGACAAATAGCGTTCCCCAGTATCGGGTAGCACAACAACTATTGTCTTTCCTTTGTTTTCGGGTCTTTTTGCAATCTCTGTAGCAGCAAAGGCAGCTGCACCAGATGATATACCTACTAACAGGCCTTCAAGCTTAGATAGTTGCCTTGATGCATCAAACGCTTCTTCGTTTTTAACCTTGAAGATCTCATCAACAATATTAATATTGAATATGTCAGGAATAAAACCAGGCCCTATTCCCTGAATTTTATGTGGGCCTTTTACTCCACCTGATAAAACAGGTGAGTCAAAAGGTTCTACTGCAATAACCTTAACATTTGGATTTTTGGCCTTGAGTGCCTCGCCTGCCCCTGTAATAGTTCCACCAGTTCCCACTCCACCAACTAAGATATCAATCTTACCATCAGTGTCTCTCCAGATTTCCTCTGCTGTAGTTTTTCTATGAATCTCTGGATTTGCTGGATTCTTAAACTGCTGTGGTATAAATGAGTTGGGTGTTTGAGCTGCTATCTCTTCTGCTTTTTTAATAGCACCCGGCATTCCCTCTGCTCCGGGAGTTAATACCAATTCTGCTCCTAATGCCTTTAGTAGGTTTCTTCTCTCAACACTAAAGGTTTCTGGCAAAGTAATAATAAGTTTATAGCCTTTAGCAGCTGCTACGAATGCAAGACCAATACCGGTATTACCACTTGTAGGCTCTATAATAACAGTATCTCTATTTATTAATCCCTTATCTTCTGCATCCTTTATCATAGCGTACGCAATTCTATCCTTTACACTACCCAATGGATTAAAGTATTCCAGCTTAGCTAAAATTTTGGCGTCGAGACTATTTTTTGTGTTATAGTTTGTAAGCTCAAGTAATGGAGTATTTCCAATCAACTCAGTCAAACTTTTAAAAATTCTTGCCATAAAAAGTACCCCCTTATAAATTAATATAATTCCGATTTGTATACTATGATTTAATTATAATCTTGATATATTTACTTGTCAATAGAAAATAATATATTTCATATCGATTTAATATGTTATTATGTATTGACTTATTTCAGACGTTTATATACAATATAAGTACATTAACATACCAATTTACTATGTAATGGAGGAAGCCTATGAGAATCTCTTCAAAAGGCAGATATGGATTGTCTGCTATGATATGTATAGCAAATACGGCAAATACGGATGAACTTATAACTGTTAATTGTGTATCAGAAAAACTAGGTATTTCAAAGATATATCTTGAGCAAGTATTTTCACTCCTTAAGCGTGCTAAGTTAGTTATTTCGATAAAGGGTGCTCAAGGAGGGTACCAGTTGGCAAGGAAACCTGAAAACATAAGCTGTTATGATATTTTGCATGCTCTTGAGCAAAGTCTATTCGAGCATACAGACAGCTCAGTCGATGAAAAAGCTCCCGATATTGAAAAGGTATTGAAGGATTGCGTCTGGACGCATTTAGATAACGTTATTATCAATGAATTAAAAGATATAACATTAAAGTCCTTAGTCGAAAAGGTTGATAGCAGTAAACTAAATAGTAATCTGATGTATTATATATGATAACTAGTTTTCTTTATAATATTGAACCAAGCTAATTTAGTTTCGTTGATTATATTAATCTAGTTTAGTTTTCTTGATTATATTAATATCACGCTACTTTGGTTTTCTTTATTATATTAATATCAAGCTACTTTAGTTTTCTTGATTGTATTATATCAAGCTAATTTGGTTTTCTTTATTATATTAATATCTAGCTAATTTAGTTTTATTTATTATATTATATCTAGCTAATTTAGTTTTATTAAAATATTATACCAAGAAAAAATCAGTTTCTCTAAATTACTTATGCATTTAGCAAAGAAGAGAAACTGATTTTTTATACTCAAAACTATATGTAATTGAGCGCATTTTCTAAGTCATTTATTAAATCTTCTGCGTTTTCGATGCCAACAGACAATCTTAGTAGTCTATCATTAATTCCTACCCTTTCTCTTATTTCTTCAGGTATGGAAGCATGGGTCTGTATCATTGGATACGTTATGAGGCTCTCGACACCGCCCAGGCTTTCTGCAAACAAAATTATTTTGATATTCTCTAATAAAGAAGCTACCCTGTCTGCACTGTCCACCTCAAATGCAATCATCGCTCCATAACCGCTTGCCTGCTGCTTGATCAAACTGTGGCCTTCATGCTCTGGAAGTCCCGGATAATAAACTTTTTTGACCACTTCACACTGTTTAAGCCACTGTGCAAGTTTAAATGCATTTTGCTGCTGCCTATCCAGTCTCACTGCAAGTGTCTTAATTCCTCTTAGTAAAAGCCAACTATCAAATGGAGATAAAACAGCACCTTCGGATTTTTGAATAAATTGCAATCTCTCACAAACCACATCACTATTAGTCACAACAAACCCTGCCAAAGTGTCATTGTGACCGCCAAGGTATTTAGTTCCACTGTGAATAACTATATCTGCCCCCAAAGTAAGAGGCTTCTGATAGTATGGCGTCAGAAAAGTATTGTCAACTATAGTATGTATATTCTTAGATTGAGCCAACTGAGAAATGCCCTTAATATCACTAATCTTCATTGTCGGATTTGTGGGCGTTTCAATAAAAATGGCTTTTGTATTGGGTCTGATTAATTCTTCAACTAGGCTAATATAACTGGTATCTGCGTATGAAAATTCAATCCCATACTTGCGGTATACTTCTTCAAATATCCTATATGTGCCCCCATAAATATCATCAGAAACTATCAGGTGATCCCCGGGTGAGTACATTGATAATATCGCAGATATTGCTGCCATTCCACTTGAAAAAGCAAAGCCGTAACGGGCCTGCTCGAGGTTTGCTATTGTTTTTTCTAATTCTTCTCGCGTAGGGTTTTGAAGCCTTGAATAGTCATAGCCTGTGGATTTCCCTAAGCCTGGATGTGAAAAAGTTGCTGATTGATAGATTGGAAAGCTTATAGCACCCGTATGTTCTTCAAAATAACGGTTGCCATGTACCGCCAAGGTCTCAAAATTTAATAGTTTAACATCCCCAAAAAGATCACTCCCTTATTATCATTACTATTCTTATAGGATTTATACAGATACTACTATGAAAATACCTGCCTGTCAAGTAAAATATACAAAGTTTTACTTAAATAGGAAGTTTGCGAGATAAGATATGATATGACATAAATAGGAATATTACACTACTATATGCAGATATTGCATACTGTTTTATACGATAAGATATAGATATCGCATACAGTATTATCGAAATATTATATAGATACTACATGTTCAATTCAAGCACACATTACCTTAATAATCCTATAAACATTACTCTAGTGCTTGGTTCAAATCCTGAATTAGGTCTTCTATATCCTCAATACCAACTGACAGTCTGATAAGGTTATCATATATACCTATCCCCTCTCTTATATCCTTTGGTATTGAAGCATGAGTCATACTAGCTGGATGCTCAACCAAGCTTTCAACTCCCCCCAAGCTCTCCGCCAATGAGAAAAGTTTGGTCTTTCCTAGAAAGGATTTTGCCACATCAATACCACCCTTTATTAGGAATGTCACCATCCCACCCGGAAGCTTCATCTGACTGTTGGCAAGCTCATATTGAGGGTGGCTTTTTAAACCTGGATAGATTACCTTTTCTACGTTGGGATGTTCTTCTAGAAATTCAGCTATTTTTTGAGCATTTATAGAGTGCTCCCTTACTCTTATTGCCAAGGTTTTTATTCCTCTGAGAACAAGGAACGAGTCAAATGGTGATAGAATAGCTCCCGTTGCATTTTGCAAGAAATATAACCTTTCTTGCAAATCTACATTTTCTCCTACTACTGCCACCCCTGCTATGACATCAGAATGTCCATTTATGTATTTTGTCGCAGAATGTACTACTATATCAAATCCATATTCGAGTGGCCTCTGAATAAATGGAGTTGCGAAGGTGTTATCACAAACAGTAATTATATCATGCTCTTTGGCAATTGCTGCTATTCTCTTTAAATCAACTATTTTAAGTAGAGGATTTGTTGGACTTTCAACCCATATCATTTTTGTATTTTCTTTAATATGCCTCAAAATACCATCATCACTATCAAGATTAATATAGTCAACTGAAATACCAGCTGTAGTCTTTTTTACCTTTTCAAATAGTCTGAAACTGCCGCCATACAGATCATTAATTGATATGATATGTGAATCTTTTGGAAGTAAATCAATTATTGTTGAGCAAGCTGCTAAACCAGAAGAAAAGGCGAAACCCTTTTTGCCACTTTCCAGATCAGCAATACACTGTTCAAGTGCAAACCTCGTAGGATTCTTTGACCTCGAATACTCATAACCCTTGTTTATACCTGGCGCTTGCTGCACATATGTTGATGTCGCGTAAATAGGAGTCATTATGGCCCCGGTTGTTTCATCAGGCTGTTGCCCTGAATGAATTGACTTAGTAGCAAATTTATAATTACTCATTTATTCGCCTCCTCAAAAAGTTAATATAATCAATTTTGGTTATAAGACCATAAAAATAATATTCATCTGCAATAATAGCAGTGAGTCCATTTTTTAATACCTCAACTAGTGTAGTTATATCATCACTTGGCTTTAATGTTTTTAGTTGTTTGGACATAAACTCAGCTACAGGCCGCTCAAAGCATTTATTCCCTTCACTTTCAATAGCAAGCAGTATATCATACTCATCTATTATCCCTATGACCTGTTCTTTTTCTAAAATCGGTAGCTGCGAAATACTATACATTTTCATATTCTGATAGGCTTGGGTTAAAGTATCGGTAGGACTCAAAGAGACTACAGCTTTATCAAAATAGCTTCTTGAAATGATATCAGTCAAATCACCTTTTTCCTCCTTTGTAATAAAACCGTTGTCAGCCATCCAATAGTCATTGAACATTTTGGAAAGATACTTGTTTCCACTGTCACATGCAAAAGTAACAATATTTTTGGGTGTTGTCTGCTCTTTGGCGTATTTAATAGCGGCAGCAACAAGTACACCTGTTGATGAACCAGCAAAAATGCCTTCTTCTTTTAACAGTCTTCTTGCTATCAAAAATGATTCTGAATCAGATATTGTATATGCCTTCTTCACCAATTCGAAGTTGCATTGTTCAGGAATAAAATCTTCGCCAATACCTTCAACGAGCCAACTTCCAGAATTATTACAACTATTACCCAAATAATAGTCTCTCAATATAGAGCCTTTAGGGTCAGCTAAAACAAACTCCGTATCGGGTTTTTCTTGTTTGAAAAAAGCGCTCAACCCTGTTATCGTACCAGCAGATCCAACTCCCACAACAACTGCATCTACTCTACCATTCATTTCACTCAATATTTCTGGACCGGTAGTAGTTTCATGTGCCAATGGGTTATATTTATTATTAAATTGATTTAAGTAGTAAGAACCAGGAATCTGCTTTGAAATATGTTCTGCCTTATCTTGATAATAATCGGGGTGTCCTTTTAAAACATCCGATCTAGTTAAGATAATTTCTGCCCCCATTGCTTTTAAGTGGGATATTTTTTCCTGACTCATTTTATCAGGTATGACTAAGATAAGCTTATATCCTTTTCTTGAAGCAGCTAATGCTAAGCCTAATCCTGTATTACCGGCTGTAGCCTCAATAAGTGTATCACCTGGCTTAATAATTCCATCTTTTTCGGCATTTTCTATCATGGATAGACCTACCCTATCCTTTATTGAGCCCCCGGGATTTTGGTTTTCAAGTTTGACAAATAATCTTGACTGACCAATATCAAAACACTTTATCTCAACTATAGGGGTATTGCCAATTAACTGCAAAACATTATCATATATCATATTTACTCCCACCTAGCACCATTGTTTATGTAGTTGTACACTTACAAAACTAACGGCACTTTTTACACTATGCTCGCCAAAATTAATAGTTCTAAACAACCTTTTTACAAAACTACAGTATCCCCTTATCAATCAACTTATCCAGAACTGCAGATACCGAATATGGAGCCTCAAATACTCTCATTCCCTTTGAATTTAAATATCTTGCGGCTCCCTGTCCAATACAGCTTACAAAGATTGAGTCGCAATCATATATCAGTTTTAAAACCCTATCAAATTCATCTTCCGAGTGAACTGTTACAGCAGACTTATTTCTAATATCTATAAATTTATAATCAGTATCAGATAATTCATAGATATAAAATCTTTCCGCTTGGCCAAAATGCTGATTAATCACTGTTCCATCTGTGCTTGCCATAGCTATTCGGTGTAACATAGGTCGGCCTCCTTGTATTAAAAAGCAGGTATTACTGCTCCCTTATATGTTTCTTCTATAAATTTCTTGACCTCCGGTGTTGTTAAAGCATTCTTAAGCTTTACTATTGCAGCATCATTTACCCTTGACGTCTTTGTTACAAGAATATTTGCATAGGGTGAATCCTTTCCTTCTCTGAATAATGCAGTATTAGCATCTATTCCTGCATCAAGAATCTTGTTTGTATTGGTTACGTATCCATCGAACTCATCCTTGACTCGAATAATATTTGCTGAATCCAGCTCAGTAATTTTTAAATTCTTTGTATTGGTTTCAATATCGTTTATGGTTGCTGAGTAATTCTGTATTGTTGACTTCAACTTAATGAACCCATTGTTTTCAAGTATTTTTAGCGCCCTATACTCATTTGTTGCATCATTAGGTATGGCTATTTTAGCACCATCGGGAATTTCTTCCTTTGATTTGTACTTTACTGAATAGAAACCAATTGGTTCAACATGAATTGACCCTGCTGCAGCTAAATCATAGCCCTTCTCACTTTTAACAGAATTCAGATAAGGCAAATGTTGAAAGAAATTCACATCGTACTCTCCATTATCGGTTTGCTCATTAGCAAGTGAACCGGTGCTTGCATCCAAAACAATTATTTTCAGTTCTACACCCTCTTTTTCTAATGCAGGCTTGACGAAGTTTAACAGCTCTGCGTGTGGAACAGCGTCTGCTGCTACTGTTAATAATGTCTTTTCACCGTTGCTCTGTGTTGAGCTACTGTTGTCTGTTTTTCCACAACCACTTACCATAATCACTCCTGTAATAAGTATTGTTAATAGAGTAAAAATCTTTTTCATAACTAATCCATCCTTTCATTTAATTAATATAATAAACATATATGTTTACTCAATAATAAGTTAAAAAAATTTAAACAAGTGACCTCTTATGTAGTATCCTTTTGTAAAGTAAATCCCCTATTAGCTGTGTTAACTGCACTAACAAAACAAGTACAAGTACAGTCGCTAATAGAATATCTGTTTTAAATCTTGAATATCCAAATCTTACTGCAACATCCCCTAAACCTCCGGCCCCAAAAGAGCCTGCAAGTGCAGTAGTTGAGATGATAGCTATTACTGCTATAGTAAAACTTCTAACCAGTGAAGGTAATGCCTCTGGTAAAAGCACCTTTGCAATAATGTGAAAATTATTCGAGCCCATGGACTTTGCAGCTTCTAGTTTCCCCTTGGGGACCTCCAAAATACTGCTTTCTACCAATCTTCCAAACATGGGTACACAGCTTGCAACAAGGGCCAATATACATGCCTGTGGTCCGTAGGAAATACCTATAATAAGCCTAGAAAGCGGTAGTGTCAAAATGATTAAAATCATTGATGGCAAAGATCTAAGTATATTTACCAGTGACCCTAATACCTTATTTAAAGTAGGTATGGGATGCAGCCCCTGCTTATCAGTTACCACCAAAACAATGCCTAATAACAATCCCAATAAAAGTGTAAATATTACTGTCATTAAGGTCATATAAATTGTTTCCCAAATTGCTGGTGTAACTATGGCCCAGGTTTGGCTACTGAAGGCACTTTTTATGACATCTAAAAGGGTTCCTTTATTTAAATTCATATTCCTGCCCCACCTTCTACCCATTGAGTATTTGCAAAATCAGTATTAATCTTGATAAAAAGCTTTCCGGTATCACTCTCAGGATTACTAAAAATATCCCTTACCGAGCCACTTTCAACAATATAACCATTTTCAAGCACCGCCATGCTATTGCACGTATACTTTATTACATCAAGTTCATGAGTTATCAAAACTATTGTAAGACCTAATTTTCTGTTTATATCCTTAAGCAAATCCAATACAGAAAGCGTAGTCTGCGGATCAAGAGCAGAAGTTGCCTCATCACTCAGAAGTACATCGGGATTGTTTGCAAGCGCTCTTGCTATCCCTACTCTTTGTTTTTGTCCACCACTTAATTGTCCTGGGTAATAATTAATCTTATCTGACAATTCAACAAGTTCTAGAATTTCCGTGACCCTTTTCTTGATTTCAGATTTTCTGTAACCAGCAATCTCCAATGGATAGGCTACATTTCCGTATACAGTACGAGAGTCAAATAGATTGAAATGTTGAAAAATCATGCCTATTTTTTGTCTGCGTACATTAAGCTCCCTTTTTGAAAGATTGGTTATAGTATGTTCACCAATCCTTATACTCCCTGAATCAGGGTTTTCCATCCTATTAAGGCACCTAATGAGAGTAGACTTGCCAGCACCACTAAAACCAATAATTCCGAAAATATCTCCTCTCTGGAGTTCAATATTTATTCCTTTTAGCACCTCAACTTTTTTGCCATTGCTTGCAAATGACTTATAGATATCTTTTATCGAAATAAAGCTCTCTTCCATTAAGTCACCTCCATTATCGGTATGTATCTAGTACTCTGTCATAAATATCCTCTATGGCTCTTAAACCTCCGTTATATCCAGCATATCCACAATGCAAAACCAATCTATAAAAAACAGGTACACTAACTACCAATAGATCAGCATTTATTTCTTTGGCTAAATCACGTTCCCAGCCACTGCCAAGAATCAACGCTCTGCTTTTATGCTCGTCATTCTTAATTTCTTGCTGGATAGCACCACCATCAACTGCAAAGCTTACTTCAACCGACCTAAACGGTGAAATATCTTTATACTGACTAGTAATTTGTTCCTTATACTCATCTGGAGTATCATCAATTATAAATTGTCTTGCTGGAATAATGCCCAATTCATTAAGGAGAAATTTTGAAAATCCTATAGAATAGCTGGCATCAAGAATAGTATAAAATTTTCTTGGAAGACCATATCTGAATTCTAGCATAAAATCTGCCGTACGCTCTAAGTGAGCATAAAACCGTTCCTCCTCCGTCTTAACAAAATTCTCTACAGCTGATTTTTCTAGGTTACCAAAATCACCTACAGCTCTTAAGAATTTTGAGGTTTCATTTCCCCCAATAGGTATATAAGGGAAGTGAAGAAAAGGAGTTCCATATTTTTGTTCTAAATGCCTTACTATATTCACTCCAGCCCATGCACTAACAACAATATTGAATTGAGCTTTCGGTATTGTCCTCCACTCGCTGACACCCCCTGATTGGCTTCCAAATAAAATATTAACCTTTAACCCTATTCCATTTAGTATTCTTTTAAGCTCTTCCAGGTTGCCATTCCAGTATGGATCTTGATATGGTATTGATGAGAAAACATTGACCAACCCTTTTTCAACATCAGTGTTATCTGCAAACTTATCAACATATTGATCTATAATAGCATTTACAACCTTCTCATGACTTACAAAGTTATTACTCTTGAAACCGCCTGTCTCAGCATAAACAATGGGTAGATCATTTTTCTGGTAATCCGACGAAATACTACCGATATCATCCCCTACTATATCTGAGGTGCAACCAGTGAGTACAACATATAAATCTGCATCTATTACCTTGAGTGCTCCATCAATTACGCTTCGCAGCCTGTCTTCACCACCATAAACAACCTCGGCTTCGCTGGCATTCGTGCAAGGTATAGTACTTCCTCCTGCATATCCCTCACCCTGCCCAAGTAAACCATTTATTTTGCAACTACACCCTGGGCCAGCGTGTACAACGGGTACTGCTCTCTTAATTGCTACTACTGTTTGTTGTGCACCTAGTGCACATGAATATCTAGGTTGCTCAATAAACTTTGACATTCAGGTCACCCCCTAAGAAATGAAATGGGTTTTGCTCTAGCCACCACTTTGTGTATGGCATTGTACTATGTTTAGCCAAATTGGTTACAAACTCAATATTATCAAGTGTTTCAATAATACGCTCTGCATAATTTAGTATTCCTTGGTATCCAAAACTGAACTGTTCATCTCCAATAAGAAGTGTTGGAATGCCAAGTTTTGCTCCCCATACTGTCATTCCACCGTGCCTCGCTATCATAATATCCGGTTTGACCCGGTTAAGAATATTTACCAGTTCAAACGCTTGTTTATTACAAACATTATAATTGGGTATATCCCCGTAAGTATTTACCGTATGTGCCAATGCATCCGAAGTAGTGTCGCCATTGTCATAAATAGGATCATGATGAAAGATGGCTGCACCCTGTACTTCCATTCCTAATTCTCTTAATAGTGCTATAAGTGAATGTCCATGTGCAGCACCAGCAGTAACATAAGCTTTTTTACCTTTCAGCCTACCTCTGTAATCTTCTAATTTAGGCAATATTTTGACGTGCTCTCTCTCAATAATGTCCTCTACTAGCTGTTCCTTACCTAGTACTTTGCCTAATTCCCTATACCAATTATCAGTTCCAGCAATACCGTATGCTGGTGGGACCTTTATTTCAGGAACTCCGTATATTTGTTCAAGCGCTGCGCCAATATATGTCCCTAGTGTAGTGCATATCTGAATGGTAGCAGCAGCTTCAGAAATATGTTCAAGCTCTGCAATGGTTGAAAACGGAACAATATATTCTGGTTCATATCCCAACTCGTTCAGCAATTCATCAAAAATGTGGCTGCCCCAAAAATTAATTATATTTACCTTATTTGTTTTCTTTTCAGGTGGCTTTACTATTTTTCGAATAATTGAATGATATGCTGAGTCAAAACCAGTAGTCCATATTTTTGATTTGAACCCCTCACAAAAGCATGCAACCACCGGTATTCCAAGTTCTTCACTAAGATCGTTTACCACACTTTCAACATCATCCCCTATAATTCCAGATGCACAAGAAGTAGTAACAAAAAAAGCATTAGGATGAAGTCTCTCATATGCCTCACGTATTGTCTCTTCAAGCTTTTGAGTTGCCCCAAAAACTGTATCCTTTTCCTCTATATTAGAGCTGAAGTATCTCCCTAAAGCTGGAGGTAAACTTCTTTCCATCTGCCCAACCCTATACACAAAATTGAATCCGAAAAAATCTCCCGCACAGCCTATTGGAGCATGATTTATGATAATAGCATCCTGTATCATGGATAATTGACAAAATGCATTTGTAGAACTACAACCCATACATTGGGAAAAGCTTCGGCTGCAATCTCTCAAATCTCCTTTTCTCGAACAGCTAACCAGCTGCTTTGCAGTTCCTTCAAAACCTGTAATTGACCCAAGTCTGATTTCTCGAATTGTTACCTCTGGCTCTCTTATATTTACTTCACTCATAGTTGCTAACCCCCTGCCATGATTTCTTTTAACCATTATTGACTATAATAAAAACATACGATGTCTTGATAAAGTCTAAATATTACCTCCCGCATCAGGTCTAACAACACCTGTTTCCATTTGGAGTAAGTAATCTCCCCACTTGGATGCCCAACTTCTCAGATCACTTATTTCCAAAGGGGTAGGTACCTTTGACTCTGTATGGTCAGCTATTTTTTGTGCCAGGCTTCTGTATACTCCAGCCTGCTTTGAATCTGGTGCAGCCTCAATAGTTGTTTTCCCTAGTAATTCACTCTGAGTTACAGTTACAGAGCGAGGAATATATTCTACTACCTGTGTATTTGTCTGCTTGACAAAGTCATCAATTATCTCTTTTGAATACGGAGCATTTATTGAATTTGCAATTACTCCTCCCAAGAGTGCCCCTCCCGTCTTAGAGTATTTTTGAATACCCTTAAAAAGGTTATTTGCAGCATATATAGCCATAAAATCTGCCGACGAGACTGTAAATACATGCTCTGCAATACCTTCTCTGACAGGTACAGCAAAACCTCCGCATACGACATCACCTAATACATCATAAATTACATAGTCCAGATCAAGTTCTTCAAATACCTTCTGTTGTCTAAACAGCTGTACTGCTGTAATAATACCCCTTCCTGCGCACCCTACACCTGGAGCTGGCCCACCTGCCTCTACACAATATATCCCATTGAAGCCCTCGTATATTACTTCATGTGCTTTTACCACATTTTTTTCTCTCAGTGTATCAAGCACTGTTGGTATGTACTTACCATCTCTTAAGGTGTTTGTTGAATCGCTTTTGGGGTCACACCCAAATTGCATTACCTTATACCCTGCAGTAGACAATGCAGCACTAATATTGGATGTAGTTGTTGATTTACCAATTCCACCTTTGCCATAGATAGCTATTTGCTTAATCTTTTTTGCCATTTTTATATCTCCTTTTCAAACATTATTATTTCATTTGCTATTCTAATAAGTTCTTCATTAATCAAACCACAAGCTTGAAATACTCTAATGCCACAACTTTCAAAATGCTTAAGTGGAAGGTAACCTATTCTCTGTACTACAATTGCATCACAGCCTTTTAAGGCTTCTGTTATACTTTCTAAATTTTTATCCTTCTCTCCACATTCGTCCGTTCCATTGCAAAAACGCGGTATACTTATCTCATGCTGTTGTTGAACATTGTTTGCGGTAGCCTTATATACGACAAAATTACCCGTGTGACCAAAGTGTTGATCAATCAGTCTTCCATCACTTGTTGCCACAGCAAAGGTTAAATGTCTCTCTTTTATATAATCAGGTATTTTATCTATGTTAGGTTTTTGGGTTATTTCTGAGGTGCATTTGAGAAAATTAGCTGAGCAGTCTTTTCCAAGCGTACCAATAGCATCTGCTCTACATTGCTGACAATGGTACATTTGCTTTATATGTAGTGAACATTGCTTTCTGATGTCATTAAGCTCTTTTTTCGAAGTGAGAGGCATATGTTGGAATTCACTTCCTGGTGCTGGAATAAGAGGCATTATATTTCCTATGTAAGCACCATTCTCCTTAACGCATTTGGAAACGTCCTCAATACATGTATCGTTTATGCCCTTAATTAAAACAGTATTGATCTTTACTACAATACCGAGGGCTACAAGCATTTTTAATCCCTCAAGTTGATTTTTGATGAGTATTTTTGCGCCCTCCGTTCCACAATACCTTCTTCCTTCATAGAATACTTCTCGATAAATCTTCGCTCCTATTTCAGCATTAATTGTATTAATTGTAATAGTTACATGGGTAACTCCGAGCTCATATAGCATTTGTGCATAATTAGGTAAATACAGACCGTTTGTTGAAAGGCAAAAGGTGACCTCGCTATCCTCCTGCCTAATAAGGCTAAGTGTCTGACTGACCTCGTCAAAGTTAGCTAATGCATCTCCCGGGCCAGCAATACCAACTACTTTAAGATTTTCTACGCTATTTCGTACTCTAATATATTTTTCGAGGGCATCTTGTGGATTCAGAATTTCGCTAGTAACTCCTGGTCTGCTTTCATTTACACAATCGAACTTCCGATTGCAATAATTGCAGGAAACATTGCAGGAAGGTGCAATAGGTAAATGCATTCTGGCATTTTTGCAACTGCCGCTGTAGCAAGGATGCGTTTGTGTCTTTTCATCTATAGATATCATACATACTCACCTTCTATATTATTCCAATATGTTTACTATGTTTTACATTATAATACCCTTATTTTTCCTTGTCAATAGAAAATTTAAATTTTCATATATGTTTAGTATGTTTTAGGTTTCAATAGAGATCATGGTATTTAAATAGCACCATTTAGAAGTATGGTTAAATATGAATACCCCGATCTTTATATGGTACAGTTTACTACACAGGGGTAGAACTCATATTATCTATACTCGTCTTTAATTCAAAAACCACCGTTTTATTCTTGTATATAATAATTTTGTCAACAACGGCTTCCAGCACCCTTCTATCCAGCTCTTCTGAATTAATAAGCTCTTCAAAATAATTAAGTGCAGAATTATTATGAGTTTTTGCGGCCGCAATACTTTTGCTTTGCAAATCAGTTAGTCTTTCACTGATAGTTCTGATGTTGCACTTCTTTTCATTTTCCAGTTGGTTGTAATTATCTTCGATTATAGCTTTGATTTCCTCATCATTTTCCTTTAATATATCCTTAATTTTTTGATTTAGCAGTATCCTTAGCTCCCTATTATTGTACTCTAGTTCTTTTCTAAGTTTTCTTATAACACTATCAGGACTAGTTGTTATGCCCGATAAATCAATGGATTTAATATAATCTTCCCTCTCGTCCTTTAAAAAGATAAGGTACTCTTTCAAATATCTCAGGAGAGCTTTTTCAGTAATAGTATGTGAGCTACATACTTTGTTACCATATCGATTAAATGCCCCACATTCATAGCCTCGTTGCTCACCATCTCTGCGGTTTTTCTTGACAATACGCCCTAGGCATCCTTTACCACAATCCCCGCACAAAATATATCCTGAAAAAATATAATGGTATTTTTTTTGTCCCTTTAGGCTCGAATTCTTTCTTCGTCCTCTCATATTTTGGGCCAATTGGAAGTCACCCTTTGAAATAATTGCTTCATGATGACCTTCAAATACAAATTGCTCACTCTCATTAACTTTCTTAGCTTTGCCCTTTATTGTGGCACGTTGTCTCTTATTGCAGCGCAGTGTCCCTGTATATACGTCATCAGAAATGATTCTCCCAACCATATAGGTCTCCCATTGAGCATTAACTGTATTTTTATAGGGCTTGCCCCATGTGTCCTCATATTGCTTGGCTACTATCATTGAGGGCGTTGGATAACCTTTGATATTGAGAATTTTAGCAATACTTCTGTATCCCTTTCCATTAAGATAACTATCAAAAATAAACTGTATTATAGGAGCAATTATTGGGTCTACAACTAACTTTGTCTTATCCTTTACGTCCTTTTTATAACCATAATATGAGTGGAAAAGTATTTTCCCATTTTTTTGCTTAGACCTGATATTGCTGCGTATTTTTCTCGATATGTCCTTAACATATCTTTCGTTATACCAAGTCTTTATTCCAATGATGTCGTCGTCATCATTATCTGTATCGTAGCCCGAGCTACCCTCTTCTATAAGAATCATTCTCTTGCCTTGTTCTCTAACTTTATCTAAAAGCAGCAACGTTTTTGCATTGTGTCGGCCAATTCTGGATAAATCCTTTGCAATTATTATATCTATGCTTCCTTCCTCTAAGCCCTGCAGCATTTTAGAAAACTCTGGCCTATCAAAGGTATAACCACTTAGGTTGTCATCAATATATATTTTGCTGATTAGCCATCCGTGCAAACTTGCGTAATCATGAATAATATCACATTGAGTGAGAATTGAGCTATAGTTCTGATTGTCCTCATCTCTGCTAATTCTTGCATACCCAACAACATTCATAGACCGCTCCTCCAAATAAAATACGAAATTAAGCAATAATCAATATACTTTTGATTATTGCTTTTTTAATTCTCCTAATAAAATACGATTTAAAGCATGAATAAAAAAGCAAAAAGACCTTATTCGTCTTTTGCTCTTTGAAGTTCTATTATGTACTTCAGTACTGCTTCTATTGGCTGATTTCCTGATTTGAATATCACCAGATTTGAGTACTTTTTTTCTAGCCTTTGTTGAATAATCTTTAGATAGTCTTCATTTGCTTCAGATTTGGATAACCACACAAACATAGTGAGTGAACCCTCAATATCCATTTCTCTCAAAACCATAAAAACCACCATTATACGTAGTTCTAATAAAAGTTTATGATGGCAGCCATAAAATTATAACATTTTCTTCCACTATGTATGCGTTATCAGGAGAGTGCTCTGATGAAATTTTCGGTGGATACCCATGGTTCTATAGACAAGAGATGCTAAATCGTGACTTTTTCCCTTGGATACACGACCCAGAATCAAGAATAAATCTATTTAATGCTGACTTTGCTCAGCCCATACATGGTTTGGAATATGTCAAACAGATATACTCTGACAGCAAAAGTTCCTGTCCTTTAACAGGTAATGATTCTGCAGAAATGAGGCAAAGTCGAATCGCTACGTGGCTGTCAGTAAACTGGTTTATGGTTAGTCTGTTGGAGCGCAAGGACAGAATGTCTATGGCCAGTGGCCTTGAGGTAAGAGTTCCATTCTCTGATCACAGGATATTGGAATACGTTTATAATGTGCCTTGGTCTATAAAGTTTAAAAACAAGGTGGAAAAGTCACTCTTGCGTGAGGCTATGAAGGATTACCTCCCTGATAGGATTCTATATCGCAAAAAGAGTCCATATCCAAAGACTCATAACCCTTTATACGA
>JAEYTP010000082.1 GCA_023433945.1 Bacillota bacterium
TCTTTTTGAGAGCTGTTGCAAGATTCTCTGCACCATTTTGCTCATCTTCTATAGAAAGCTTCAATATAGGGAGATTTTTTATCGGGAAGACATTCTTTGTATAAGTTATAGTGCTACCGCTGATTTCTGTAGTATGAGTACCAGCACCCACGACAGTTGCTCTTATGGTTTCACTACTTTTCACTACCTTTAGCTTTTTGCACAAATCCGATTGCTTAATAGCTTGCCCTAAAATTATTCCAATATCACCGTATTTAAAATAATCATCTATACTTCCTTCAAAATATATATAGTCTGCAACTCCACCCGAAAATGAAACGCACTCTATAGGTATTCTATTTTCAATATTCTTATTTGTTATAAATAGCTCTAGAATTTCATTTTGAGGCTTCAGTCCTGCACTTTGTTCTAGAGCTTCCACCATGATATCAATTACAGGCTTAAGGTTATCCAAGTTAGCTACCTTGCCTATGGATAAATTCAAACCCCTTTGTTTTATTACCGTTTCTATTTTTGGTGCAATGTAGGTAATTCTATGAGAATGCGGCTCCACTTTTATTAGTCTTCCGCCAACATCAAGACATCCTGTCTCTTTTACATCACCACGTAGGAAAAGTGCAAGATTGCTGGTTCCCCCGCCAATATCATAATTCAGTACACTAGTTCTGTGCTCTTTTGAATAAACATGAGCACCCGCACCCTTGCCGGAAATTATACTCTCCAAATCGGGTCCGGCTGTGGCAACCACAAAATCCCCTGCAAAGCCACTTAAATTGTCTAGAACCTCTTTTGCATTCTCTTTTCTTGCAGTCTCACCAGTTATAATAACGGCACCGGTATCAATATCGTTTTTATCAATTCCGGCCTTTTTATACTCCTGCTCAATTATTTCTCTCACCTTTGGACCGTCTATTTCCTTGACTGATAATAAGGGAGTAAAATGGATATCGCTTCGATATATTATTTCCTTATCACAGATTACAATTCGTGGGACTGTGTAATTGGACGCCAAATTCTCTACAATTAGCTTTGAAAAAATCAGCTGTGTTGTACTGGTTCCAATATCTATACCTACGCTTAGAAGCTCCTCTCTCATAGCTTCACCTCCCTTCATCCTTAAAATCATGCCTAAAACTAGCTTAAAAACAAATTGTACTTTATGAACAAACTAAATCAGATCTTCTTTTATTAATTAGCTACCAACATGCTTAGACCCTAAAAGATTTATTAGATCACAAGACCTAGCTTATATACCTTACATGTTTTATCTACCCTTTAAATACATGAACAATTCCTTGATTCCAATTCCATCAACAGTATCTACCTTAAAAATCCTGCTCACTCCGCCAGCTACTAACTGTGCCTGTGTCTTTTCAATCTGCTCATCTTCAGTAACCAGGCCTATTTTTGTTATTATTCCAATTACCTCCTTTGCAAAAGTAGTAGCAAAAGATGGTGGAATATAGTTTTCCTCAGCTGTAGGGTCCGCAATAATTGCGATAATATCTGCGTCAACTGCTGTCATTATCAAAGCTCTATAATAGTTCTTATTTTCCAAGTATTCTCCAGGGGTATCTATGGCATTGTTGTAAAATTCAACAGCCTGAGTTTTTTTATACTCCAGCTTCAGTTGGTCAAGTCGTTGGCTTAAGGTCGTTTTCCCGCTACCCGTTCTTCCTATAAAAATAACTTTTCTCATAGTCACGTCCTTGTTATCTTAGCTGGGGTAAAGCCTAGATTTTGTTCAAGACTACCTACAATGTCCTTAATAGCTGCTTCAACGGCACTTACATCTCCAGTGAAAAGCAAAGCACCGCTAAACCTATCGATAAAACCTAGGTGTATATCAGATGCCTTTGAACCAATATCAGCCGCAATAATTGATCCTTCACTAGGGGTGATTGTCAATATTCCAATTGCACCTGTTGTTTCTATCGCCAGCCCAAGCTTTTTGTATATATCCTCTGTTGGATTTGCTATTACGTGAGCCAAAGTAACCTGTTTTCCAGGCACGAACTCCTGAATTATTCTTTGCTTATCGTCTGAGCTCATCAAGTATCTACCGCCTTATATGGATGTCTTCTTTAGCATTTGAGCACTTAAATTAGTATTCCAAAGTTAAATCTTTCGTATTTTGTTTATGCAAATGGTCTATTTATCTTTTCAAGAATTCCCAAAACACTATTATGTGAAGCAGTTCTAGGATTTGTAAGAATGCAGGCATCTTCTAATGCACCGGCTGCAATATCATTTAAAGCCTTTTCATACTGCTCTTGTGTAACCTTGCACTCCCTGATACTGGTTGGCATGTCCATACTTTTCTCAAGCTTTACAATTTCAGAAATAAAGCCTTTTACCAGCATTCTGGTATTGCTACCCTGAATGCCTACCAACTTCGCAAGATGCGCATATCTTGTTGCTGCTGTTGTATAGGTTTTGGGGTTAAAGCCCTCTATTGCGGCATTAAACTCTATTACATGTGGCAATAAAACTGCATTAATTCTGCCGTGAGGAATATGAAGTCTGCCTCCGATATTATGTGCAATCGCATGATTTATGCCCAGAGATGTAATATTAAAAGCCAGCCCAGCTATACACGAAGCATTATGCATCTTTTCCTTTGCTTCAATATCATTCTGATTATCATAGGATTTTTTCAAGTACTCAAATGTGAGTTTAACAGCCTTTTCAGCCAGTGCATCAGAAAAGTCGTTCGCCTTTGTAGAAACATAGGCCTCAACAGCATGGGTAAGAACATCCATTCCTGTATCAGCAACTATTGCCTTAGGAACACTCTTTACCAATTCGGGTTCTAGAATAGCAATATCGGGAAGCAGCTCGTCAGAAACCAAAGGATATTTTATCCCTTTTTGAGCATTGCTTATAACAGCAAAAGAGGTCACCTCTGAGCCAGTACCACTAGTAGTAGGTATTGCTATAAACTCCATATCGGATAGATTTCCAATCTGCCTTGAAAAGTGCATGATAGCCTTTGCAGCATCAATAGAAGATCCCCCGCCCAATGCGATAATTACATCAGGCTTATATTCTGTTACACCCTCTACTCCACTGACAATGAGCTCCATTGGTGGATCAGGTACAACATCGCTGAATATCTTGTATTCGACGTCTTTTAACTTGTCAGTAACCTTTTTTATCATTCCTGACTTCATCATGAAAGGGTCAGTCACAATAAATATCTTTTTATTTTTTATTGTGTTTAAAAAAGAAAGGGAGTCTTCTCCAAACTTAATTTTGGTCTTTATTTCAAAGTTTTTCATCAGTGTAATCTTCCCCCGTTTTCTCATCAGTTGATTTAATTCGCTTGTTATATGTTTTGAAAATTTTCAATATATATGCATTGAAACTAATAAATGTTTTTAATTACCCCTTCACTGCACCCCCTGTAATGCCTTCAACAAAGTACTTCTGCAAATAAATAAACAGGGCAGTTATTGGTATAGCTGTGCATACGGCACCGGCAGCGAAACGTGTAAAGTACATGTCAATAAACTCTCTGTTCAGCATGGTATATAAGCCAATTGCAACGGTGTATTTTTCATAATTGTCACCCATGATAATCTTTGCAAATATGAAGTCTATCCATGGCGCCATGAAGCCCATTAACGCCGTGTATACTATTATCGGTTTAGAAAGTGGCAGAATAATCTTGGTAAAGGTCTGAGATTTGGTTGCACCATCAATCATGGCTGCCTCATCCAGTGCTCTAGGAACGGTATCAAAGAAGCCTTTTGCTATATAAAATGTGATACCACCAGTAGCAGAATATACCAATATAAGTGCAAGCAAGCTCTGGGTCAGATTTACTGATTTGAGCACATAATATACAGCAATCATGGACATAAATGCGGGAAACATCCCCAATACCAGTGCCACATTCATATATGTCCTTCTCATCTTGAACCGTATACGTGATATAACATATGCAGTACACAGCGTAATAAATGTGGTCAAAATACATGTGCAAACCGCAACAAACAACGTATTTCCAATCCATCTAGCAAAACTGAATACCGTATTATCAGTAAAAAGCCTTACATAATTATCTATAGTAAAACCCTTCGGAATAAAATATGGTGTAAAAGTTCCTTGCTCCAATCTCAGCGACGTCAATATCACCCATATTATCGGTAAAATCCAAAGCACAGCCATAATAGCTAAAATTACATAAATAACGGTATTCCAAAATACTCTGTTTTTGCGGGTTTCCATGCCAATTCATTCTCCTTTTTCATGTGAATTCGGTCTCCCTTTTAATGTGAATTCGTATCCCTTTTCATGTGAATTCGTCCTCCTTCTTGTATGATGCGGAGTTGGTATAGGTTATCAATGAAATAACTACAGAAATAACAAAAACAATAATCCCAATGGTTGAAGCAATGCTGTAATCCTTTCTATCGGCAGTAAGTTTATACAGCCATGTTATTAATAAATCCGTTTTACCTGCAAAATAGTAGTTGCTAGAGGTGGGCCCCCCATTTGTAAGCAGGTAAATAACGTTAAAGTTATTGATATTGCCTATAAACTGAGTAATCAAATATGGCAGTGTTACAAACAATATCTGTGGCAGAGTAATCTTGACAAACATTTTGTAAGGAGATGCTCCATCCACTCTTGCAGCCTCATATAAATCCTCAGGTATATTCATCAAAATACCCGTTGTTATGAGCATGGTATAAGGAATGCCAATCCACAGATTGACCAAGAGTACTGACACCTTAGCCATAAGCGCATCTGTCAAAAAAGGTATTCTCTGTGTAATCCAGCCCAAGCTCAAAAACAGTTCATTGACAGGGCCATAGTCATTTAACATATTTCTCATAATAAGTAGGGACACAAATTGGGGTACCGCAATGGTTAATACAAATATTGTTCTCCAACCCTTTTTAAACTTTATGCCCTTGTTGTTTATTAAGAGCGCAACTATTATTCCAAAGATGTAATTAGTAAACGTTGCTATAACTGCCCAGATTATTGTCCACGAAAGGATAGGAAAAAAGGTTTTTGACAGAGTACTGCTCTCAAAGAGCAGCTGTTTAAAGTTTTGAAGTCCAACCCATGTAAACAAATTTCCGGGTGGCTGATGGTTTGCATCAAAATTAGTAAACGCAATCAATATCATAAATATCAGGGGAATTACCGTAAATATTACAATTCCCAGTATTGGCACTGTTAGAAGTGTAATATGGAATTTAGAATCCATAAGGATCCTCAGGTCATCGTTAAAACGGGGTATGTGCTTACCCTGTTCAGATAATTGTTGTACCCTCCTGGCGCTCTTAACATTACTGATATACACAAGTATAAATAATATACTCAGTATAATAGCAGCTACTCCAGAAATGAGCATAAGCATGGAGTTATGACCCTGCACCAGTACATTAATGCCTCGATTGGGGTCAAATTCCCACCCCTGAGTTTTGGTACCCAACGTACCTAACCCTATAATTGCAGGTATCCCGGTGGTAAAAAGATATAAGATATAGATTATTTCTATCGATAAGTATATAAGTCCCTTTATTATCTGTTTGTTCACTAGATTCGAAAAACCCATTATAAAAAAGGACAGTCTAGTACTAAAAGTACCTTTGGAGAATGTTTTAAAAAAATCTATGAAACCATTTGAAGATCCTCCTAAAAAGTTTCTTAAACCTCCCTCTTCATAGTAATTGCCTGTTGAGTGTTGGCCATTTGGTTTTTGGTCACTTTGCCGTTGGCCACCTTTTTTATATCTTTTCAATGCCATCTAGGTTCCTCACTTTCAAGTTAATTGAAAAATAGCATCACAAAAGTTAATATTTCCTCTTAATAAAAAATAATGCGGTGGCATTTGCCACCGCATTATGAAATAATATAAAATTATTTTTTATTTAGTTTTGATATCTGTATTTAACTCTTTATAATATCCTAAAGCTACCTCTTGATATATACCCAAAATTAACTCTTGATATCTGTAACAAGCTTATCAAGCTTGCCTTGAATATCCGTCTCCTTGATAGCACCATCAAAGGCGTCCTTCGTAAATGCTGCCGTAGGATCCCAAAACCTTCCTATCTGTGGAATTGAAGGCATTGCCACACAATTGGGTAATTGGTCAAGGATAGCCTTAACAGTAGGGTCCTTAGTAACACTCTCGTTTTGAGCCACCTTCATATTTGTGGGCAACAACGTTCTATCATTAAAACGCTTAGTCTGATTTTCTTCATTTGAAAGATAATTAGCCAGCAACATCGCTTCCTCAGGATATTTTGTTGTTGATTTTACAACGTACATCTTGAAGCCGGCAAAAGACTTCCACTCCTTATCCCCACTTCCAAAATTAATCATAGGTAGCTTAGCAACCCCATAATTTTCTCCAAGTGCTTCCTTATACGAAGCGGCCTTCCATGGTCCACATACATAAGCAGCAAGTTTTCCTGCCTTGAACTGTGAGCCAGCAACATCGCCATCAAGATTTATCACACCCTTACCCTTCAGGGTGGTAAGCCATTTTCCTACTTCGAGGCCATGAGCGTTGTTGAAGGTTACTGTATTTTTGTCGCTGCCATTTGCACCAAAAAGTTCACAGCCGTTAGTAATAAAGAATGACCCTGAAAAGTATGCATCCTTCATATCATATCCGAATTTTGCAACTCCGTCATCCTGCTTCTTGGCAAGTATCTTGTCGAGAGAAGTTACATCATCAGCTGTTAGCTTACTTTTATCATAGTATAAGAAGTATGTCTCAGCTGAAAACGGATAACCATAAAACTTGTTGTCATATTGAGCCGCAGTAACAGCACCTTCTAACTGCTCATTCTTAATATTGTCAATATATTTTGTGTTTTCATATATAGCTCCAGCTGATACCAAGGCACCAAGCTGGTCATGTGCTATTGAAAATATGTCTGCAGCCATATCAATATCTTTTAATGCTTCATCCTTTGCAACATCTTCCCCATTAACTCGGATTGTAACCTTGTACTGCTTGTCCGTATGAGTTTTTCTGAAATTTTCTACCATCTCACTTAGCATCCTTTGATCCTCTGCTGCTCCCCATAAAGTAAGGTTTACAGCTGAGCCGGTAGCATTTGGAGCAGTTGATTTTGTTGTGCTGCATCCCACCAGTGAAAAAATCATTGTACAAAGTAACGCTGCAATAACCAATATAGATAATACTCTTCTTCTCATGTATCTTTCCTCCATAGTAAATAAATCAAATCCTAAAAATGGAATTATATGATTATATTACCTTTTAAGAGGGGCTTTTATACATGCCAAAAATGTCTCTGTGTTGTTTACAGCTCTCAATACTAAGCAATCTTATACATGCCGACATATGCTTGCTGTTACATAGCAACTCTTAATACTACTGCCATCTTACACATGCCGACATATGTCTTGCTGTTACATAGCAGCCCTTAATACTACTGGCATCTTACACATGCCATATATCTTGTGCATACTCTTTGATTGTTCTATCACTTGAGAACTTTCCAGCATTGCACATGTTTATAAAACATTTCTTTGCAAATGATGTTTTATCGCTATAATCAGTAATAGCTCGTAGCTTGGTATCTGCATATGCTTCAAAATCATGCAATATGAAATAGTTATCTGCCCTATGCCAATGTGCACCATGTATCAATGCATCATACAAGCTTCTAAACATACCTGTTCCGTTATCATCAAAGGTTCCGTCAATCAAGGTGTCTACTACTCTCTTGATTCTAGCATTATTATTGTAAAGTTCCGCTGAATTATAGCTATTTCTGATTGCTTCAATTTCTTCTACCTTGGCACCAAATATATAATTATTTTCTTCTCCAGCTTGTTCAACTATTTCAATATTAGCTCCATCAAGTGTTCCTAGAGTAACAGCACCATTGAGCATGAACTTCATATTACCGGTACCTGATGCTTCAGTACCCGCAGTTGATATTTGTTCTGAAATATCTGCGGCTGGTATAAGCTTTTCAGCATATGATACATTGTAGTTTGTTATAAACAATACCTTTAACTTATCTTCCATATCCTTGTCGTTATTGATAAGCTTTGCGATTTCATTAATATACTTGATTATTCCCTTTGCTCTATAGTACCCAGGAGCCGCCTTCGCACCAAAAATGAACACAGTAGGGTTAAAGTTCTTGATTCTGCCTTCCTTTAGTCCAAAATAGATATCAACTATTGAAAATGCATTGAGAAGCTGTCTCTTGTATTCATGCAATCTTTTTACCTGTATATCAAAAATGAAGTTAGGGTCAAGCTTGATACCCTCTTTCTTCTCTATATAATTGCAAAGACTAATCTTTTTGGTCTTTTTTATCTTTGTAAAGCTTTCAAACACTGAATTATCATCTGCATACTTCTCTAGTTTTTTCAGATCGTCAAGATTAACAATCCAATTATCTCCAATTTTATCTGAAATAAACTTTGCTAGTTCCATATTGCTCATAAGTAAGAAGCGTCTTTGCGTAATACCATTAGTTTTGTTATTAAAACGCTCAGGATATAGCTGATACCATTCGTTCAAACAAGTATCCTTTATGATATTTGAGTGTATCCTAGCAACCCCATTGGTAGAGAAGGTTGCATACACTGCAAGACGTGCCATGTGCAGAGTATTTCCATCTATAATTGTGTATTGGGCAATCTTATCATCAAAGCCTTTTGATTTAAGCTCTCTGACCAATCTGTCATTTATCAACTCTATAAACCTATATACTTCGGGAAGAACCGACTTAAATAATTCTACTCTCCATTTTTCCAATGCTTCAGGTAAAATTGTATGGTTTGTGTAAGCAAATGTTTTTTGAGCAATGTTAAATGCATCCTCAAAAGTCATGCCCTCTTCATTTACCAATATCCTGATAAGTTCAGGTATTGAAACAACAGGGTGAGTATCATTAAGCTGCACACAATACTTATCAGCAAACTTTGAGAAATCTTTTCCATTAAGCTTTTTATACTCTCTCACCAAATCCTGAAGTGATGCACTTGAGAAGAAATACTGCTGCTTGATTCTCAAAATCTTTCCTGCATCGCCCTCGTCATTTGGATAAAGCACGCCTGATATTTCTTCTGCTCTGCTCTTTTCTTCCTCTGCAACTCTATGGTCAGTAGTGGCTTCATTAATAGCCTTTGCTTCCCATAATCTCAAAGTATTGATGCAATTACCTCCATAACCAATAACAGGTGTATCATATGGAACTGCATATATACTTTGGTCTGCAAAATCAATCTTTATTGCGAGGTCTTCCCTTTTTACACTCCAAGGGTCACCAAAGGTCTGCCAATCATCCATAGTTTCCTTTTGGAAGCCATTCTCAAAATACTGCTTGAATAATCCATATTTATAGCGAATGCCATAGCCGTTAAGTGGAACATCATGTGTTGCAGCAGAATCCAGGAAACATGCAGCAAGTCTTCCAAGTCCTCCATTACCAAGGGCATTATCCTCTATAGTCTCAAAAATCCCAATGTCAAGGTTGTTCTCAGTCATCAATTCATTGAATTCATCCAAAAGCTTTAAATTCAAGAGATTGTTGTAAACTAACTTACCAATAAGGAATTCTGCTGAAAAGTAACATGCTCTCTTAGCTGTTTCCTGTTTCTTTTCGGTATTTCTCCAGTTATCTTCTAATTCAACCATGGCAGCTTTTGACACTGCATTGTACAGTTCCTTTTGAGTTGCATTGCTAAGTTCCTTGCCATATTCCTTCTTTAGAATATCCTTGGTATTTTGTTTGAATTTGCTCATGCTAAAACCATTCCCTCCGTTTATTGTAATATCAAATATATCAACAATCAGTTATTACAGATATTGCAAATTAAATAAAACTAGAAACTGGCTAATTGAGGCTTTAATTTTTAGCGTGCCCTCTACCGTACAACTCCACCAACTTACTTATTTCTATGGCAAGCTCATTATTATACTGTCCCTTTTTCAGTCTCCATCTCCAATTGATTCCTACTGTAGATGGTGTATTAATTCTAGCGCTGCTATCAAGTGCAATAAAATCCTGTATTTGAAATATTGCCAATTTGGCAACACTATTATACCCTACCTTTATTGCAGACCATGCAACATCATGCTCACTCTTGGCATTTAGATAATTCATAATATATTGCTTTTGCTCGTGAGTTTGCTCGTTAAAATACCCTAACATAGTATTGTTGTCATGAGTACCGCCATATACAACACAATTCTCCTTATAGTTGAATGGCTTGTGATCATTGTCTGCACTAGTATCAAACCCAAACTGCATTACCTTCATGTTAGGAAGTCCAGTAGCTTCTAGAAGATCTATTACCTCCTGCGTAACTACTCCTAAATCTTCTGCAATTATGCTTGTACTGCCTATAACAGAATTAATGGCATTTATCAGCTTTATGCCGGGTCCTGGTTCCCAGGTTCCTTGCATTGCATTATCTCTGCCGGCATCAACTGTGTAGAATCTAACAATCCCTATAAAGTGATCAATTCTAATGACATCATAGAATTTTGTTGCAAACTCAACTCTCTTTTTCCACCATGAGAAGTCGTCCTTTTCCATTTCAGTCCAATTGTATAAAGGATTTCCCCATAGCTGACCAGATTCAGAAAAAATATCAGGCGGTACGCCAGCTACTTTAACCGGTCTTTTATTCTCATCAAACATAAACAGCTTTGTGTTTACCCATGCATCAGCACTATCCATTGAAACATAGATAGGCATATCTCCTATGATTTTCACATTGTTTATAGTTGCATATTCCTTAAGCTTATTCCACTGTTCAAAGAATTTGTATTGTATAAATGAGAAAAACTCAATTTCTTCTCTTAACTCATAAGAATAGTGATTAAGAGCATCTGGCATTCTCATTCTTATTCCTTCATCCCATTGTAGCCAGTCTTTATTATCAAATCGGAACTTTAAAGCCATATAGAATGAATAGTCATACAACCAATATTCATTTTCTTTTTTAAAATTATTAAATGCTTCAGTATTTCTGTCAAATCTATTAAAAGCATTTCTCAAAACAATAAACCTTGAATCGAATAGCTTTTTGTAATCTACGTCTATTTCACTGCTACCCCAATCAAATGCTGTAATTTCATCTTTATTCAATAGCCCTTCTTCACACAGGATATCCAGGTCAATATAATATGGATTACCTGCAAAAGCAGAGAAAGACTGATATGGTGAATCACCAAAACTGGTAGGTCCTAGCGGAAGCATTTGCCAGTATTGCTGGTTAGAATTTTTTAGAAAATCAACAAATTCAAAAGCTTCCTTTCCAAGTGTACCAATACCATAATTAGATGGAAGACTGCTTAAAGGAAGCAATATTCCTGCACTTCTTTTTGTAAAACTATGTTTCAAACAACACCCATCCCTTCTCAAATACCATATCAATATCACATTGATATATGTTTTATGTCAACCTCCTAGACTCTTACTCTACCATAAACATTAACTTTTTGGCAATAGTATCTTCTGCACCTAACACTGGTAATATCAGTAACCGCAGTAATTCAATATTACTATAGCCAATTGATAAAATATAATGTAATGTTAGTGTTACTCATCTATTATAATCAGCATTATACTAGTTTTGCTGAATGATGTAAAATAAGGGTTATTCCTACAAAAATATTTTATGATAATTCTTGAGACTCCGTGACTATAAATGGGAAGGTATTATACGTATGATAATGTGCTCTACACACAAAAGGTATGATAAGTAATTGTTATCTATCGGTTGAAAAATACTTACTTGCCTTTATTGAGCTTACAACACAATCTATGTATTGTGGCACAGCATCACTCTTTACCCCTACTACTTCAATGTTGCATTTATTCATTGGGATAAGTATCTTTTTAGCAGGGCTCTCTGCTATGGCCTTTGCCATAAGGGGTGTAAGCTCTCCAAGCATTGAATTTGCAGCTACTATTCCAATGGTGCCTGTAATTATGTCTACTTTTGGAGCATTGTATATTACGGCATTCTCACCCGAAGCCCCTTCGTCTGCACCTGCTTTTATCATTAATGCAGCGGCTAATGCATTAGTGCCCAAAGCAATAATCTGAGTTCCTGGAAGTTCCTGTCTCAGCCTTTCTACAAGTAGTTTTCCTATTCCTCCACCCTGTCCATCAACAACAGCAATCCTCATTATCTCATCCCCTGCTTTATATTTTTTCGTACCATATTATGATTATGTTGAAATATTTATAATGTGTTATTCCTTTTTAAAATTATACTTTAAGCAAATAAATTAAACAAGCCTCAACCGATGATAAATAGAGTGGTGATTTCCACTTGATTATACCATACAGTAAAGGCTTGAAGAAATTCTGCATATTGTAAAGGTTACATTATCCTATGCTACAAAGCAATAGATTTTGACTCCTTAGTATTCTTGTTTTGACCTTTAATATACTCGCTTAAAACTTTATCAAGATTTAGTACATCTTTCATTTCATAGTATCCGGACTTTTTAAATATAAAGTTAACTGCCTCAATTGTACCTAGTGCAAATGCCTTCCTCGAAAATGATTCATGAGCTATTTCAATCTTATCATCTTGACCTACAATCATAACTTCATGGCGCCCTACAACTCCACCTGCTCTAACAGAATTTATAGGTATGGAAATGTCTTCATTTTCCTTACCTGATACGCTAATTCCTTTTTTTATTTCTTTAGCTATTTTTATTGCTGTACCAGATGGGGAATCCTTCTTATTTTTGTGGTGTACTTCAGTAATCTGAAAATCATAACTATTGAGTAATCTTGAAGCAAGATTTGTAAGAAGCATTAATACATTTACACCCATTGTAATATTTGGAGCATACACTATCCCACTTTTATACTTTCTGGTTAGAACATATAGCTTATTTAAAGCCATCTTTGAAAATCCTGTGGTGCCTATAACCATATTGACTCTCATTTTTGATAAAGTTATCGCATTTTTAAGTGCTGAAGAAGGTGTAGTAAAGTCTATAACTACATCAGGTCTCATTTTGAAAACTTTTTGCTCTAGATTGTCAGTACTCGTAATAATAATATTTGTAGGGTTTCCACCTATGTACTCAGCCAGATCCTTTCCAGCCTTATCGCTTTGAGGGCTACAAAATACCCCAACTAACTTAATGTTTTTTTGTTCTAGCAATACTTTGGCTATTTCCTGCCCCGTTCTGCCTAAACCTGCTAAACATACTTTTATCATACTAATGGACCTCCTCATTTAGTTAATTTTTTTAACGGAATAAAGAGTTCATCTTAATGATACATATTCATCACCTTCACCTTCGACGCTTACGAGATTAGCTGACGGGTTCGGACCGAAAGTTAGCCCTACTGAAGAAAATCAGATTCACCCCAAAAATGGTTCTCCCGCTTCTAAGTAAAATAGAATTAAGCGATTATTTTAATAAAAAGAGTTGTAAGCCTAAAATGTAAGCTGACCACCCTTAGACGTCAATTTCTGCTGAATACGAAATAATTTCGCATATTAGAATTTATGTGCCACTTTAAACTTGTATTCTTTATATTATACTATCCATGACCGTTTTGTCAAATTTATTGCCCCTTTGGGAACGTATACTACTTTTTTCTCCTTAGATATTCAATAATGCTTTTTGCCGCAATAGCACCCTGACCAACAGCAGTCGCAATCTGCTTGAATCCTCCAGTACAGTCACCAGCAGCAAAAATACCTTCTATATTTGTACTTTGGTCATTATTTACCTTGATTGAATTATTCTCCACCACAATTCCTAGCTTCTTTGCAAAATCCACGCTGGAAGCCGAGCCATATGCAATAAATAATCCATCTATTTGCTGTGTCTTCCCATCTCTAAAATGAATATTTTGCAGGTACTCATCCCCTGACAGTTCAATTATAGGCTTGGTGTTAATCTTGAAGTGCCCCGCTTCATCCGACATATCACCACTAATATTAAGCTCATCACCATTAGTAAAAATAGTGATGTCCTTTGTAAATGCTTCAAGCTCAGTTGCTTCATGTATAGCATATGCACTGTTGCCTAGCACTCCAACCTTCAGATTTCTGTAGAAAAATCCATCGCACGTAGTACAATAGCTTATCCCTTTGCCCTCAAATTCTGATATGCCTTCAATTTTTACTTTTTTTGACGGTTGACCAGTAGCTAACAATATTGCCTTTGCATAGTGCTCACCTGTTATCGAAGTAACCTTGAAGTAGTTTTCTTCATATAGCTGTGTAATAGAAGTTACCTCATCTCTGATTAATTCTATTCCAAGCTTTTCTGCCTGATTTTCACCAATTTTGAGAATATCAGCTCCGCTTAATACCTCTTCAAGGCCGTAGTAGTTTTCTATTTTTTCAGCTTTATCTAGTGAACTTCCCTCTCTGCCAATTACAACAGTATCCAGATTTGCTCTCTTTGTATATAAAGCAGTTGATATGCCCGCCGGGCCTTTTCCAATAATAATTACATCGCGTATTTTCATATATATCTACCTTTCACCTATTTATGTATAATATTAATACAGACTATTTTTCCTTTAGTATAATTATATCAGTAACTATATCACTATATATACCCTAATATATAGATATTAACGAAAATAGGTGTAATTTGATTAGTATTCTTTCCTCATTGTTGTGCTCTGTATATTTAAACTTTCCCTATATTTTGTTACAGTCCTTCTCGCCACGTCTATTCCGCTTCTTTTTAATATATCAGCTATTTTTTGATCACTATATGGTTTTTTCTTATCTTCATTCTCTATAATACGCCTAATCTCAAGCTTAATATTATCTGTTATAATTTCACTATCTCCTCCAGAGGAAATACTATTGGTAAAAAAGTAGTCAAGACTAAATAATCCCCATAAACAATGCAGGTACTTTCCCTTTATAGCACGGCTAACAGTAGATTCATGTACTCCTAACTCATTAGCAACATATTTTTGATTTAATGCTGTCAAAAACTTAGGGCCATTGTCAAAGAATTTCTTCTGTTGTTTAACAATCATGCTTGTAACTTTTAATAAGGTGTTGTTTCTTTGTGATATGCAGTTAATAATCCAATCCGCCTCTTTCATTTTTCCTGATATGTATTGCTGCACATCTTTTTCATTATTGTTTTTGAGAATGTCCTGATAAACATTGCTTATAGTTATTTTAGGTATAAAATAATCATTCAGTATTACTTCATAATAATCACTGAATTTTACAATAATAATATCTGCTGTTAAATATTGTGTTTCTCCCTTGTGTCCAAAGCCACTCCCTGGCCTCGGATTTAAGCTTCTAATAATATTATTTGCGTCCCTTACCTTGTCAATTGATAAGCCTAATTCTTTTGCGATAACCTCCAAACGGTTTTTACCAAGTAATTCAAGGTAGTTATGTACTAATTCAAATGCAATGGTATTTATTTGGTTTTGCCTTTTCAATTGTAACAGAAGACATTCTTTTAAATCCCTGGCTCCTATTCCTGCTGGCTCCATCGATTGTAGAATAGATAGTGCCTCCCCTGCTACTGTATTATCTATCTTTAGTGTATGAGAGATGTTATCCAAACTTTCTTCTATATATCCATTTTCGTTAATACATTCTATCATGTAGTTAACTATTTTTCTAATTTTTTCAGGTACACTCATCAGTTTTAATTGGGACTTCAAGTTTTCATATAAATCTTCACTATTATCATCAGCTACATACTTTGTTATATCGTTGTCTTCATCTGTATCTTCTGCTGAGGTATTGTAAATCCTGCTAGATTCATTTGCTGACTCAAGCCACTCTAGTTTTCTTTTAAGAATATCAAAACGCTCATCCTCTTGTGATTGTTCCTCAATCTCTATCACCGGGTTTTCATCCGCAATCCTATTAATATGTTCTAATAGTTCATGTGAGTTCAGCTGAAGAATGGCTAAAGATTGTTGCATTTTTGGTGATAATGATATATTTTGGGTCAGGCTGGTTTCAATATTCATAAATTACCTCCAATTTAACAAGATATACATTAAATGAAACGCAAAAAATATAGTTCGCAACATTGCTGTTACGAAATATATTTTTTGCGTTTAGTGGTATATTAAATTACTGCGATACATTCTATTTCAACTAATACATCCTTTGGGAGCCTTGCCACTTCAACACACGATCTTGCAGGGTAGTTACTTGTAAAATATTTTTTATATACCTCATTGATAGCTGCAAAATCTGCCATGTTTTTGATAAAGACAGTTGTCTTAATGACATTGTCAAAACTTGTTCCAGCTTCTTTCAACAACTCATTGAGATTATTTAGAACCTGCTCTGCCTGTGTTGCAGCATCCCCTTGAGCTACTTCACCTGTTTCAGGAACTACCGGGAGCATTCCTGAAGTATAAACCATGTCACCAATCATTATGGCCTGCGAATAAGGTCCAATTGCTGCAGGAGCCTTTTCGGTATAGATTACCTTTTTTATGATTAACACCCCCTCTTTTATGTCAATCTATTTAATAAAGCTATTCAATAGAGTATTATTTTTTTGAACTCTTCTTAATTTTGAATGCTACAAATAAAATCAGCAACCAAATTGGTCCAATTATTACAGCTATTCTGTAATCAGGCATAATCGCCATAAGCACAACAACCATAGCCATAAATGCTAAACAGATATATGAGGATATTGGATGAAGAGGCATCTTGAACTTTAAATTTTTAATCTCTTCTTCGCTCTTTGATTTTCTAAACTTGAGCTGTGTAATAATAATCATTGTCCAGTTTATGATACCTGCAATAGTTGCTATGGATATTAAGTATGAGAATACTTTTCCAGGTACAAAATAGTTTAATGCTACTGCAACTAATGTTATTGCAGATGAAACTAAAACACCAACTACTGGAGTACCTGACTTACTTACCTTAGCAAGAACCTTTGGTGCATTTCCTTGTAGTGCAAGTCCATGAAGCATACGACCATTGCTATATAGGCCACTGTTATAAGCAGAAACAGCTGCTGTTAGTACAACCGCATTTAGAATTCCAGCTGCTGCAGGAATACCAATCTTTGAGAAGATTTCAACAAATGGGCTTCCTGATTCTCCTAACTTGTCCCATGGGAAGATAATCATCATAACTCCGAGTGCGCCAATATAGAATATTAATATTCTATATACAACCTGATTTATTGCCTTAGGAATACTCTTACTTGGATCGTCAGCTTCACCTGCAGTTATACCGATAAGCTCAACACCACCAAATGAGAACATTACCATAACTAATGAGAATAAAAGACCTGTAATACCATGAGGGAAGAAGCCTCCATGTGCCCATAGATTACTGAATCCTGTTGGCTGTCCATTGTTTCCAACCCCAAAGAATATCATTAAAATACCAAATACAATCAATGCTATAATCGCAACAACCTTTACAAGCGCAAACCAAAATTCAAATTCTCCATAAAGCTTAACACTAATAAGATTAACTGCTGTAACTATAACAAGGAAAGCCAAAGCTGATACCCAAGTAGGAATTCCAGGTAGCCAGTAATTTATATATACACCTACAACCGAGAGTTCAGCCATACTTACAACGATGTAATTAAACCAATAGTTCCAACCAGATAGGAAACCCGGGAATTCTCCCCAATTTTTGTAAGCATAGTGGCTAAATGCACCTGAAACTGGGTTGTCTACAGACATTTCACCTAAGGCTCTCATAATTAGGAATATAATACATCCACCAAGTAGATATGCTAATGATATTGATGGACCTGTTTGTTGAATTGTAGTGGATGAACCATAAAACAAGCCTGTTCCTATAGCTCCACCTAAAGCAATCATCTGAATATGACGATTCTTAAGACCACGTTTGAGCCCATGATTCTCACTGGAATTTGCACTCATATTAGGAAATCCTCCTCTATATTATTAAATAGGGGTGCGAAAATAGCCAGATGGCTATTTTCACCCAATAACAGTTAAACAAGGTAAGTTAAAAAATCTAATATAATTATTAAGGCTCAACTGGTTCAAGGAAAGCGTGGAAGTGACGCATAGGTAGGTTATGCCCCTGTACGATCTTCACGTTTGGAATACTATCACGGTCTTTATACAACTCTGAAACTGCTTCTATAACATAGTCCAGATGTTCCTTTGTATATTGGCTACGGTTGATAGCAAAACGAACAACATTACATACTTCCTTCTGCTGCTCAGGGGTCTTGAGGTCGTATTCCATGCTATAATCACCAAGTTCAGAAACACGGATACCATAACGACGTATTAATTCGATACTAAAGCCCTGACCTGCAAATGTGTCATGACCACGTTTGTAGTCAAAGAATTTATCCATATTGATATATACACCGTGACCGCCAGCAGGAAGAACTACTGGTACTCCAGCCTTGTAGAAGCCCTGTGCCAAATACTCACATTGTCCTACACGTTCCTCTAGATATTCAAAGCGTCCTGATTCATATAGACCACAAGCAAGAGCCATAATGTCACGGCCGCTCATTCCACCGTATGAATCATTACCCAAGGTAGAAATTTGCTTAACCTTCATCTTTATACCAACATCATTTATCACATTTCCATCGGCATCAAAGTCAGAGAAGTTTCTCCAGAAGTAACCCTTGTCACGGAATGCGCAAACGCCACCCATGTTGGAATGTCCGTCCTTCTTTAAGCTAGCTGTGAAACCATCACAATATGAGAACATTTCCTTTGCAATTTCAAATATTGATTTATCTGCATAACCATCTTCATTTGTCTTTATAAAGTAGCAGTTTTCAGCCCAACGAGCAGCATCCAGCATATAAGGAATGTTGTATTTGTGAGCAATCTCACTACAAGCACGCATATTAGCCATGGAAACAGGTTGTCCGCAAACTGTATTATTTGTAATTGTTGTGTATACCAAAGGAACATTTTCTGGTCCAACCTGATTTATCAGGTTTTCTAATTTTTCAATATCCATGTTACCCTTAAATGGGTTTTTAGCATACTTTCCACCCTCTGGAACTTCCCACAATAACTCCTTGTTGTACAAGTTACGTGGAGTAGAACCCATTTGTTTTATGTTACCTTCTGTTGTATCAAAGTGTCCATTAGAAGGAATAGTAAAGTTTTTACCAGGATAACGAGTGTTGAGAATTTGACTAACGATGCTAAATAGAAGTGATTCTGCACAACGTCCCTGTGGTACTACAAATGTATTAGGACGTTCCATCTGAGCAGCACCGCCGTTAAACAACGTACCTTCATATTCGCAAAGATACATTTCATCCATCATCTTTTCGATATCTTCACAGCCAGTACGAACAAGGTCAATAACACGTTTTTGGTCATCGCCACGTTCAAATACATCTCTCATGGTGTCAAGCAGTACATAATAACCTTTATTACGCCCGTAGGACTCATCACCAAGGAACATTGCGCTCCACTGTAGATCTGTCATAGCGGTTGTACCGGAATCTGACAAGCAATCAACTGTCAGCATTCCAGCTGGGAATGCAAATTCATTATAATGTGTAGATTTAAGTGCACGTTCTCGCTGTTCAATAGTAACCTTTGGGATGTTCCTTTTCACATAAGCAAATGAGCGAGGTGTTTCAACATTTAGTTTGTAATCTTTCATGTGCATTTCCTTCTTTCTTATTATTTTGTATTGCACTTATATATAACAGCAAGAACTGTGCCAAAAATATAAGAAGAAATAAAAAATTATTCTATTATGCCCTCAAACCTTACTTACATGCTAACTTTGAAGTTTAATTAATATTTTATTTGCTATTTAATTTATCTTTTTAATTGAGTGACTACTGATCTTTTATTGTTCTTTTGCACTCTTTTCAAAAAACAAGTGACCCATTTTAAAACACTTGTTTAAATGCTTTTATTTATATTTAATAATAAAGCCACCTCAACTGTTTTATTATGAAACACTAAAGGTAGCTCTAATTTAAAAAATGTATCAAATTAAAACGCTCGTCCATTATTTTTAATTATAGTTCATTTTCCAGTCCATAATCTGTGAGTTTCCTGTATAGCGTAGATCTTGAGATTTTAAGATGCTTCGCTACATCTGCTTTACTTTTATAAGTATCTATGGCTCTTCTCAATACCAAGGCCTCTACTTCACTCAACGAAGGAAATTCACTAAAACAGATATTAAAGTTGGGCACTATTTCTTTTTGACACTCAATAATGTTATCAGGTAAATCGTTTATGTCTATTACCCCATCTTCATCACTTACAAGGCATACCTCCATAATATTTTCCAGTTCTCTTATATTACCTGGATAATTGTATGCTGTAAGCATTTTTAGTGCCCTCGGAGTAACTGCTGCGTTTTTTTCAAGACGCGTTCCTATCTTTTTTAGTGCATTTTTAATGTAAATGTGAATATCTTGGCTTCTTTCTCTTAAAGCTGGAATAGCAATCTTTATAACCGCTAATCTATAATATAAATCTTCACGGAAGGTATTTTTTCCTATCATTTCTATCAAATTTTTGTTAGTAGCTGCTATAACCCTAACATCAATCTGTTTGGTGCGAGTTCCGCCTACTCTCATTATTTCATGACTCTGCAAAACCCTAAGCAGCTTTGCTTGAAGATGAAAATTCATATCACCTATTTCATCTAGAAAAATAGTTCCCTTGTCTGCCAGCTCAAACATTCCAGGTCTTCCGCCTTTTTTTGCTCCTGTAAATGCACCTTCCTCGTAACCAAACAGCTCACTCTCAAGAAGGTTTTCGGGTATGGCTGCACAATTGACGGTTATAAATGGTTTTGAATACCTTGCACTGTTCTTATGTATGAATCTAGCTATTACCTCTTTCCCTGTCCCACTCTCACCTAGTAATAGTACTGTTGATCTAACACCAGCAGCCTTCTGAGATATTTTCATGGTGTTTATCATAGCAGCATTGTTTCCTACAACAATATTACTGTCTCCCACTGTAAAATAATCCAATTTTTCATACAGACGTTTTATTGTTGAATTAGCCTCTTCTAGCTTCTGATTTAGTTCTCTAATCTCTGATAAGTCTCTGAATATAGATATGGCACCTTCAATTTTATCATTATGTATAAACGGAACAATATTTGATATTACATCCTTATCCCCAACCCTGGTTTTTATACCAATAAGTTTCTCTCCATTTCTCAGTACTGTAGTTAGACTAGACTCTGGCACAACTTCATGAACCTTTTTGCCCAGAATGTCACTTGAATTTACTCCCGTTATGCGGTGGTTAGCCTCATTGACATAAATAACTCTTTCTTCACTGTCGGCTATGACAATTCCGTCATGTATGGACTCAAGAATGCTCTGGCTTGATTTTATAATTGCATGAATATACATTTATTCACCTCGTTCATAAAACCTAAAACCTAAAACACATGGTATATGGTTTATTTTTTATTGTTTATTGTTTACTATCATTGTCCCTGATAAACATTATAGCATAAAATGTCGATTATTGCTATAAAATAAAGGTGATATTGATGTGAATATGCCTTTTGGGAGTATGCAGTCGCGAATATAAATGTATTTAATGAGATTAGACAACAAAAAAAGGGCTTGTACTAATATAAATTAGTACATAATCCCTCTCATTTTTTGCACCTAGTATATCCTATCAGTCCATTAACGTCCTCAATCTGTAGCCACTTTTCTATTGTCGCTATAATATCCTTCTAAGTGCATCATGTCCTGAATGTTAGCCCGCCTCGCCTGACATAGAAATTCCTTTTCTAAGGTTTTTCTCACTAATTTGCCCCTTGTGACCTGCAACAATATACCCATCCTTATCAATAAATAACGTTGTTGGAATAGAGTCAATTTGATATATATATGCTGCATCTTGAGTATTATCATAGAATACAGGGAACGTATATTTTTCGTCTGCAATGAATTGTGCTGCCTTTTCAATAGTTTCTCTTTGTCCATCTGGCAAATCAATCATCAGAAAATTAATATTGTCCTTCATCTCATCATATACTTTCTGAAAATCTGGCAATTCAGCCTTACATGGAGGACACCAGCTTGCCCAGAAGTTTACAACAATAGGCTTTCCATAATAGTCAGATAGCTTTACTTCGTTGCCTTGTGCATCAAGCATTGTAAAGTCAATAGCCTTAACCCTATTATCTTCCTCTGCTTTGGTGGAATCACTCTGTTGCGTAGAATTGCTTTGTTGCGCAGAATCGCTTTGTTGAGTAGATCCGCTTTGTTGTGTAGCTCCGTTTTGTTGCGTTGAATCATTTTGTTGTGTGGAATTGCTTTGTAGTGATATTGACAGCGGCTGTTTCAAATCATTATTATAATTCTTTGAAAGATACGAATAGGCTAAATACGCTCCGCTTATCAG
>JAEYTP010000131.1 GCA_023433945.1 Bacillota bacterium
GGATTATCACCCTTGGATTTCATATTAATATTCATTAGAATTACTCCACCGGGCTTCAAATGCTTTGATACTTCAGTGAAAAACTCCTGTGTTGCCATATGAAATGGGATGGTAATGTCATGATAAGCATCTACCATTATTATATCGTAGGTTTTACATTCCTTGTCGGATAAAAAGGTTCTGCCATCAGTGACATAAATATTGGCTTCCTCATCCTTCAAATCGAAATATTGCTTTGACAGGTCCACTATTTTTTGATCAATTTCAACCCCATCAGTTGAAGTATTGGGATAATACCTCTTTATTTGCTTTGCATAAGTACCTGTACCCATTCCCAGCACAAGAACATCTAGCTTCTTATTTAAAGTGGTATCTTTTATAAACATTGGTGCCATTAATCCGTAATCATAGTAAAAGCCTGAGAGGTTATTATCTTTTTTGTACACTGACTGTACTCCAAAGGCCACATTTGTAGACAGATAAACGGTGTTATCTTTTTCAGAAACCTGAAGATAATTGTAAAGTGATTCATCTTCAATAACGTTATCTTTCCAGAAAGCATATGAGTTTGAGAAAGGGAATAGGCATAAACCCAGTATAATAAGAAGGCTGACCGAAACCCTTATTACTTTTGTCTTGTTAAGTATAAAATATGTAATGCAGATTACATTGAGCACTAATGAAAACACAAGGAAGGTCTTACCAGTTCCTATTGTAGGAATTGTAACAAAGGTTGGTAAGAATGTTCCTATTATGCTTCCGATTGTATTCATTGCATATATCTGACCAGCTGTTTTTCCGCTTGTATCCATATCGGTAACACCAAGCTTCACTAAGTACGGCGAAACCATTCCTAAAACAACTAACGGAGCCGAAAAAATTATGAGGCATGACAGGGCAGAGCCCGTGACCAAAAGGTTTGATGGCAGAAATACTACCAAAAGTCCTGTAATACCGGCTATTATGTATTTACCTACAAAAGGAATCACTGCTACCCAAAGAGATGCAATCCATATATAGAAGTAGAGTCTATTCATGCTGTTGTGCTTATCAGCAGACCTACCACCCAAAATGTTTCCAATACTCAGAGATATCATAATTAGACCAATAATAACTGTCCAAATAACCTGAGATGTTCCGAAATATGGAGCAAGGAGCTTTGAAGCACTTAGTTCAACTGCCATAATAGACATTCCGCAGAAAAATGAAGTGCAATACAAAAGTAGTTTTGTGTTCATATGTTTTTTGAAATCCTTTCGTTATTTTGACATCATGTTTTGTACATCATATATAGTTTATAATACTGGCCTGTAAATGTGAAGAAATTTTACATTATTGTCCTCCACAGAAATACAAAATACTTACAATCCTTAAATTATAGCATAAATGTAAATATATTCATAATGTTTATTTTGGCATGAAATACAAAAAAGTTCGTTGTTTTTTGCGGTTTTATCTTGTATACAATATTCAATTTGTATATAATAAAAGTATTGTGTTTAGATGGTCTCAGGTTATATGACCAGGTAATATATTAATTTTATAAATATAAAATGAGGGTATAAGGAGAGGGGTCTTATATGAATTTTTTAGAAAGAACCATTGAAAGAGCAAAGCAAGATATTAAGACAATTGTACTTCCTGAGAGTACTGACATTAGAACAATTAAAGCTGCAGCAATGATACAGCAACAGGGTATAGCAAACATTGTTCTCGTAGGAAACAAGGATGCTATAGCAGAACTTGCTGGTGATTTAGATATTTCAAAAGCAAAAATTGTTGATCCTGACGATTTTGAAAGATTTGAACAGTATGCCGAGAAGCTTGTTGAACTTAGAAAGTCAAAAGGCATGACAATTGAGCAGGCTAGAGAAACACTCAAAAATCCACTTTATTTTGGTGTAATGATGGTTAAGATGGGTGAGGCAGATGGAATGGTTGCTGGTGCAATAAATTCTACAGGAAACACACTAAGACCAGCGCTTCAGATACTTAAGACAGCTCCAGGCTCAAAGCTTGTTTCTGCATTCTTTGTTATGGTAGTACCTGACTGTGAGTATGGTCATAATGGTATTTTTGTATATGGCGATAGCGGATTGGTTGAAAATCCAAATGCTGAAGAGCTTTCAGAAATTGCTATAGCTTCTGCAAAGTCCTTTAAGAGTCTTGTTGAGGCTGAACCAAAGGTTGCAATGCTTTCATATTCAACATATGGAAGTGCAAAGAGCGAATTGACTGAAAAGGTTATACAGGCTACTAAATATGCTAAGGAGAAGGCTCCTGACCTTAAGCTTGATGGTGAATTACAGGCAGATGCAGCTATAATCCCTTCAGTTGGTAAGTCGAAGGCTCCAGGCAGTGATTTAGCAGGCGAAGCGAATGTTCTCATATTCCCAGATCTCAACTGCGGTAACATTGCTTACAAGCTCACTCAGAGACTTGCTAAGGCTGAAGCTTACGGTCCAATTATTCAAGGACTTGCAGGCCCTGTAAATGACCTGTCAAGAGGATGCAGTGCTGAGGATATAGTAGGTGTAGTAGCAATTACTTGTATTCAAGCACAGAATGTTGCAAAATAATCAGTCTGATTTTTATTAAAAATGTAAAAATTAACTGGAGTTTTTTATAAAATTTTTTGGAAGCATAATAATGAGTTTATTGTTTATCAAGGGAGATGAATTTTCATGAAGGTTTTGGTTATAAATACAGGTAGCTCTTCATTAAAGTATCAGTTGATTGATATGACTAATGAGTCAGTACTTGCAAAGGGACTTTGCGATAGAATAGGAATTGAAGGATCATACCTTAAGCAGTCTAGAGGAGAAGAGGGTGCAGTTGTAAAAGAACTCGAGCTCAAGAACCACAGAGATGCTATTCAGGCGGTTATAAATGCTTTGGTAGACTCTGAAATTGGTGTAATTTCAAGCATGAGTGAGATTTCTGCAGTTGGACATAGAATAGTTCATGGCGGAGAAAAGTTTAGTAGCTCTGCAGTAATCAATGACGAAGTAATGGAAGCTGTGAAGGCTTGTATTGAAGTTGCTCCACTCCACAATCCTCCAAATATTATTGGTATTGAGGCTTGCCAACAGATAATGCCAGGCGTTCCTATGGTGGGTGTTTTTGATACTGCTTTCCATAGAACAATGCCAGAACAAGCGTATATCTATGCCATCCCATATGAAATGTACCAAAAATATGGTATAAGAAAATATGGTTTCCACGGAACCTCACATAAATTCGTAGCTGAAAGAGCTGCTGAGTTACTTGGTAAGCCACTTAGCGATTTAAAGATTATTACTTGTCATTTGGGTAATGGCTCAAGTGTTTCTGCTGTAAACAAGGGCAAGTGCATAGATACCTCCATGGGCTTTACTCCATTAGCAGGTGTTCCAATGGGAACAAGATGCGGAAACATTGACCCTGAAATAGTTACTTTCCTTATGAGTAAGGAAAATCTTGATATTAAGGGTATAAGCACACTTCTCAACAAGAAGTCAGGTGTACTAGGAGTATCAGGTGTGAGCAGTGACTTCAGAGATTTGCATGATGCTGCTGACTCAGGTAACAAGAGAGCCCAGCTCGCTATAGAAATTTTCTCATATGGAGTAAAGAAAGTTATTGGAGAATACCTAGCGGCCATGAATGGTGCAGACGCTATTGTATTCACTGCCGGAGT
>JAEYTP010000007.1 GCA_023433945.1 Bacillota bacterium
CAGTTATTTCTCTGAATTGTCTACGAACCTCAACCACTATTTTCTGAGCAGCTCGTCCAACAGATTCCATAGTCAAGGCAGCAAATAAGTATGGCAACATTCCACCAATAAATAATCCAATAAGTACAGCTGGGTTTAGAATTGATAGATTAAATACATTTTCCAGACCATCTCGTTTTGCAATCAAATCTACTTCAGATACGAATGCTGCAATAAGAGCTAGTGCAGTAAGTGCAGCAGAACCGATAGCAAAGCCTTTTCCGGTAGCAGCAGTAGTGTTACCAAGTGAATCCAATGCATCAGTACGTGTTCTTACTTCAGCTGGGAGATGAGCCATTTCAGCAATACCACCAGCATTATCGGCTACAGGTCCGTATGCATCAGTAGCAAGAGTTATACCTAATGTACTCAACATACCAACAGCCGCAATTCCAACACCATAAAGACCAAGATTAAACTCAGTTCCACCACCTGCTAAATAGAAGCTTGCAAGTACAGCTCCTGCAATTATGATAACAGGTATTGCTGTAGATAACATTCCCAGCGATATACCGCCTATAATAACAGTGGCTGGCCCTGTCGTGGAGGTGTTTGCAAGTTTCTTTGTAGGTTTATATGTATCAGATGTAAAGTACTCTGTGAAAAACCCTATAAGGTTTCCTGCTACAAGTCCTGTTAGTATAGCGAAATAAATACCAATATGTTCTTTACCCAATACATTTATTACCAAGAAATAGGCTACAATAGCTATAATCGCACTGCTAATATAGACTCCACTTCTTAATGCTCTAAGTAAAACCTTCTGCTTTGCCTGTTCACCAGACTTTACAAAGAATGTACCAATGATAGAGGCAAAAACTCCCAACGCCGCCATCGTCATAGGAATAGTTACACCATTGACGCCCAAGCCAGCAGCTACAGCAAGTGCACTTGTAGAAACAATTGAGCCAACATATGACTCATATAAGTCTGCACCCATACCAGCTACATCACCAACGTTATCACCAACATTATCAGCAATAACCGCAGGGTTTCGAGGATCATCCTCAGGTATACCTGCTTCAACCTTACCTACTAAGTCAGCTCCAACATCGGCTGCTTTTGTAAATATTCCACCGCCAACACGTGCAAATAGTGCCATTGAACTTGCACCCATACCAAATGTAAGCATTGCACTAGTGATTTTTTCAATTTTTTCCGCGCTTGGTAGTTCAGCATAAAACCAATCAAGGAAAAAGTACCAAATACTTAGGTCAAGGAGACCCAAACCTACAACTACTAGTCCCATTACTGCTCCGCTGGAGAATGCAACCCTAAGCCCGCTATTTAGGCTTGTTCTAGATGCATTTGCCGTACGTGAATTTGCAGCAGTGGCGATTTTCATTCCTAAAAAACCCGATAGCCCAGAGAAGAATCCTCCTGTTAGGAATGCAAAAGGGACAAATGGTGTAAGGTAACCCAAAGCAGCCATTACACTTAGTATAGCAACCATTACTGCAAAGAAAATAGCAACGCCCGTATACTGCCTTTTAAGATAAGCATTTGCTCCTTTTCTTACAGCAGCTGCGATTTCTTTCATGCGCTCAGTACCCTCATCGGTTTTCATAACCTTATAAGCGAGATATGCAGCAAAAACGAGCGCAAGGATAGCACCGATTGGCGCTAATAACAACAAATCAAAACTCAAAAAATATCCCTCCTTCTATAATATAAAAATTCTTGCTGATGTAATTATAATTGATAACGGTTGATATAATCAATAAATATTTAAATTATATGTATTACTGTTTTTATGTCTATTATTTCTAAAATAGAGAAATAGTGACAACAAGAAAAATTTGTCACTATTTTGGAAGTCAAAGAATGTTTTCTTAAATTAAACCACCTCGAAAGAAGTAATGGCAGAATCGTAAAGAACTATTGAGAGTGAATGGTCAAGAAGATATTTAACTTCTACACAGAAGAATCAAATTTAGTCCTTGACATCTACACTACATTGCACCGAGCCAAACTCTGCAATATATTTATTCACTTCCTCTATTGATGGCATTGATATTTGAGCTCCCTTTCTTGTTACAACAATTGAAGCAACATGATTTGCAAATTCAATAGCAGTAACTATTTCTTTTCCTTCAGAAAGACCCAATGCCATACCAGCAATAAAACTGTCACCTGCTGCTGTAGTATCTGTTACCTTGACATTATCACATTTGAAATGTATTAACTTATCATTTTGAGTAGAAACAAATGAACCCTTACCTCCAAGAGTGACTATAACAGTTTTAATTCCTTGATTCTTTAAAATATCAACTGCTGTTTTTAAACAGCCTTCGATATCTTGTATTCCTGTCAGTTGTGCCAGTTCAGTTTCGTTTGGCTTAATGACATCAACGTTAGCCATGAGTTCTTTTGGTAAATTTTCATGTGCTGGGGCAGGATCCAATATGACTAATTTTCCAAGTTCCTTAGCCTTTTCAGCTGCATAAATAACAGTCTCGAGAGGTATCTCTAACTGAAAAATGACAATATCACATTCTTCAATTGCCTCGATATTTTTATCAATATATTCTTTGCTGACACATTTATTAGCACCTTGTATTACTATTATGCTATTGTCTCCCTGCTCATTTACGGTTATAAATGCTATTCCTGTATTTTCTCCATGTATCCGTGCAATTCGTGTTGTATCCACACCCACTGACTTAAGTCCTTCAATTTGAATGTCTCCATAGGAATCATCTCCTACTGCACCTAGCATTGTTACATCGGCTCCAAGCTTTCCTAAAGCAAATGCCTGATTAGCACCTTTACCACCTGATATAAGTTCCAAATTATCTGCAAGCAACGTTTCTCCTTGCTGTGGCATATATTTTACATTAACAACGAAGTCCATATTAAGACTTCCTATAACTAAAATTTTTTTCATTTATATATCCATACCCCGTATTTAGCACAAAACTCCATAAAGTACTGGCATGGACTCGGTCCCCCTTTTATTACTTATTTTATCTATTCACTAATAACCATTTTTATTTCAAATAATTATCCTTTTACCCCACTACTGGTAATGCCTTGTACAAAATACTTTTGTGTAGGCAGGAATAACCCTAGCGGTACAATTGCAGATATCATCGATCCTGCATATAGGCAAGACCATAGTGTTACCCTTTCCATTTTAAATGCAGACAATGCAATTTGAATGGTTTGTATATCCTTTGAGCGTGCAACAAGTAATGGCCATAGGTAAGCGTTCCACTGATCCATAAATATTATTAATGAAGCAGTTATAAATACTGTGACTGAAGACGGCAAAACTATCTTTGTAAATATCTGAGATAAATTTGCACCATCTACCCTAGCCGCTTCTAATATACTCGGGGGAATGTCTTTAAAAAACTGTGTAAATAAAAATAGTACCAATCCACTTGCGATTGTAGGGACTATCATGCCTGCGTACGTATTCATCCACCCCAAACCACTGACTACTTTATAAAGAGGAAGAGATATAGCCTCGAATGGAACCATAAATGAAACTAGAAATATAGCAAACAAAATATTTTTAAATTTAAATTTAAAGCATGCAAATGCAAAAGCTGCTATACTGTTTAGAAGACAGCCCCCAATTATTGTTGTTAAAGAAACAACAACAGTATTAATAATAGGACGTGCAAAATTAAACTTCGTAAATAACAAAACATATGAATCTAAAGTAAAATCTATAGGTATCAGAGTATTAATTGAGAATGGAGTTATATATTTAAAAAATTCTGTATCACTTCTCAAAGAGGCCGAAAGACACCAAAGTAATGGAAAAACAGTTACAACTGTGATAACTATAAGGCCAAAATAAATAAAGAAATTCTTTATATATTTATAATTATTCATCTTTTTAGGCCTCCTTTTTATTTGACATAAGCTTAAACTGAATAGCACATACTATAGAAATCAATATAAGCAATACAGTAACAATGGCTGCTGATCTCGGGCGGTCAGCAAACTTAAAAGCTGATTTATACGCTTCATACATCAAGACATTTGTACTGCCTTCTGGTCCACCCTGTGTAACAATTTGCATAGGTACAAAAAGTAATAGATTTGTAGAAGTGTTCGCTACGAATACAAAGAGTAATACTTTCTTAATTAAAGGCACCGTAATTTTAACTACAGTTTTTATCCAATTGGCTCCATCTATCTTTGCAGCTTCATAAATACTAGTATCAACATTCTTTAACCCTGCGAGGATAAACATCATCCAATAGCCGACACCCTTCCATGTAGCTATTAATACAATGCACCAAAGCGCCTGAGTTTTGCTCACTAAGAAGTCCTGCTGCGGAATACCAAAAACACCGAGAATACTGTTTATAACACCATTGTTAGGACTTAGCATCAGATTCCAAACAATGGTTGCAACTGTAAGTGAGACAGTTACAGGCAAATAAAAAATTGTACGAAACACGCCTATACCAGTAACTGTTGCATTAACCAACAGAGCAAGACAAAATGCTATAAATATTTGTAATGGGATCATAATAATATTAATCTTTATCGTTACCCATAGAGATTTCCAGAATGTTATATCTTTAAAGATTATTTCATAAGTACCTAATGTAAATGTACCCTTTACTATAAGGCTTTCCATCAATGTTGAAATTATGGGATAAATCTTAAAAACAACAATGAGAATAAAAGCAGGTAATATTAATATATATGGTATAGCCTTGACCTTCCCAAACATGTTATCCAT
>JAEYTP010000008.1 GCA_023433945.1 Bacillota bacterium
ATGCTCTAAAAGCAGCTGCGTTCAAATCCATGATAGAAAGTGGAATAAAAAAAACTACAATAGATGATTTGGTTGAGAAGGTAAAAATCCCAAAAGGCACGTTTTATCTTTTCTATAAGTCAAAGGAGGCTCTGTTATTTGAAGCCATTATGCAAAAAGAAGAAGAACTTCACACCTTAATGGCTACAAGGATTGAGAGTATAAAAGAAGATTTTTCTATATCGTCCCTTACAGACTTACTTTATGATTTTTTTGTAATGGGCTTTAGCATGGGCATCCTACCAATTATGTTAAGCGGAGAACTAGATATATTGATTCGCAGGCTGCCTGATGATGTGGTAGCTCAGAGTATTTCAAAGGATAATGACTTCGCGGGTGTATTACAAGGTTTATTTCCTAAGATAAATGATTCTGAGCTAAATGTATTCTCTTCCGCCTTTCGCGCATTGTTTTTAACTGCTTCATACAAGCGTGAAATAGGGGAGTACGAAGAAGCACTTAAGTTACTAATAAAAGGTTTAGTTATGCAAATGTGGGAGGCTAAAAATGATAAAAATCAATGACCTGTGTTTTAGTTATACGAATCAACCATTTATTGAAGACATAAGCTTTTGCGTAGAAAAGGGAGAGATTTTTGGTTTTCTGGGACCTTCTGGTGCAGGAAAGAGCACAATACAAAAAATACTAATAGGTATGCTACCCAACTACACGGGTAGCGCTATTGTAAATAACACAGAGGTAAAAGAGCATACAAACAACTTTTTTGAACACATCGGAGTTGATTTTGAATATCCTAGCCTCTATGAAAAGTTAACAGCACGACAGAACCTTGAGTTCTTTGCATCTCTATATAAGGGAGAGAGGTATTCGGCTGATGAACTTTTGTCAGCTATGGGCTTACTTCGCGATGCAAATAAAAGGGTATCGGAGTACTCAAAGGGAATGAAGAGCCGATTAAGTTTTATTAAGTCACTCATACATAAGCCAAAAATACTTTTTCTTGATGAACCAACAAGCGGGCTGGATCCCTCAAATTCACGTATAATGAAGGATATAATTATAGCGCAAAAAGAAAGTGGTACCACTATTATTTTAACTACTCACAATATGGAGGATGCCGCTGAACTTTGCGATAGAGTAGCATTTATAGTTGATGGAAAGATTAAAGCCCTTGACACCCCACACAACCTTATTATGCAAAAGGGTGCTAAGACCTTGAGATACTCTTTCCTACATAATGAAAAAGAGATATTTTCAGAGATAGAAATGGCTTGTATGTCTGAGGATAAAGAGTTACGTGAATTGATTTCTCAGAACAAACTTATGACAATACATTCAAGTGAGCCAAATTTGGGAGATATCTTCATAGAAGTTACCGGACGGAGGCTGTCATGAGACTTAAAAATTTAGTTATAGGTGAGTTCTTTTTTCTATGGAAGTATGGCATTATCGTTCTATATGCTATTTTTACTGTGTTTTATCTGTGCATACTTGGAGCAATTCCTGTTTCTGCTAGGGAGGTAACTGCTACTATTCTGATTTTTACTGATCCTGCTGCTATGGGGCTATTCTTTATGGGAGCAGTAGTGCTATTTGAAAAAAGTCAGAGGGTAGAATCCTCGCTTGGTGTATCTCCAATTAAGATTTCAGAATATGTTGTGGCAAAAATAGCTCCAATGATGCTTATTGGATGTACTGTAGCGGCAGTATTGTGTATATTTGCGCGTACATATACTTCAGCCTGCTTAATAGGAGTGGCTCTTTCATCGGTACTGTTTTCACTATGTGGGCTGGCAGTAGGCTCAAATATTAGATCTCTTAATGGCTTCATGATAGGGACATTACCCTTTGAAATCATACTATGCGTTCCTGCGATTTTGTATCAGTTTGGTGTTATAAAGTCCCCTAGTTGGCTAATACATCCTGGAGTGGCGGCAATATATTTAATTGGCGGACAAATGGAGTTGTGGTATGTGGCTGTTTTAAGTATACTTATCTGGATTTTACCTATATATATATTGTGTAAAATAGCTGTTAAAAAATCTTTTGTTTCCATGGGAGGTGCAAAGCTATGAGAAAGATTCTCCTTGCTTCTAGGCCTTTTCTGATGGAAATTGTGCATGACTTTATGATGGTGGCATGTATAATAGCACCAATTCTTATGGGAGTTGTTTTTAAGCTTGTAATTCCTCTATTAGAAGGGATTCTGTGTAACTATTTTGCTAAAACCCAGATTATTGCACCATATTATATTATTTTTGACATGTTACTTGCAATAATGACACCAATTTTATTTACCTTTTCAGGTGTACTAACTATGCTAGAAGAGTATGACATAGGTATAGCAAAGTACTATTTTGTAACTCCTGTTGGAAAGAGGGGATATTTACAATCAAGGCTCTTTTTGCCTGCTCTTATTGCAATGCTTTATGCAATGATTCTGTTAATATTCTTCAATATATCAAACATTAGCTTTACTATGATATTAGTTTTTTCTTTTAGTGGAGCACTGATGGCAGTAATTTGCTCTATGCTGGTAGTGGCATATGCAAAAAATAAAATTGAGGGGATGGCTCTGATAAAATTATGTGGCGTGTTGATTGTAGGCATACCTGTTGTGTATTTTGTCAATAGTCCTGTGCAGTATGTGTTTTCTGTATTGCCAAGCTTTTGGCTTGCACAACTAAGCATAACTGGAAATTATCTATATACATTACCTACAGTTGCTACCTCTATTATTATTATCCTTTTACTGTATATAAAATTTAATAGAAGATTAGAGAAGTAAAAATCACAACAAGTATTTATAGGCTTCTGTAATCACACAATTGTTCTTCGGTTATAACCTCTATACCATGTCTTTTTAATAGAGCGGTTGTAACCCCATCACCATTAATACACTGCCCTTTAAAGTTTCCGTCATAGATACTCCCACAGCCACACGATGGACTTCTGGCCTTTAATATTGCAGTATCTATATTGTATAATTGAGCAATTTTTAGTGTCTCCTCCGCTCCCTTGATTAGGGCATTTGTAACATCAACACCGTCTTTTGTTAGTACTTTACAATTCCCGTCTAATACATCCTCTCCTGCTCCTTTAGATATTTCACACGGTATTCTCGGCGTAGTGCAACCCCCAAGCTGTTCAGGACATATTAATACGCAATCACCTTTTTTAACTAATTCCACTATACAATTATCGAGGTTGTTTGCTCCATTATATTTACAATTAACGCCTGCAAGACATGCACTCACAAGATACTTTGCCCCCATATTACTTATCCCTTCCTCTTTTTCTTCTTTCTACCAGTAATCTTGTCTAGTACCTTCTTGTCAATAACTTTACCCTTTTTAGCTGGCTTTTTGCCTCTATTTGAATGTGCTACCGCTGACTTCTCTGATTGTACTTTACCTTTGGCCGTTTTCCCCTTTAGAGGCTTTACTGCCTTTTTATAGCCCCCTCCGAAATAGAAGTTGTCCTCGGCTTCTTCATCTATATTATCTAGCAAATCTTCTTCCTGTTCGAACAGAACAAACTCAATCTTTCTAGCAGCAATGTCTGCCTTTGCAAGTAAAACCCTGACACTATCTCCTATACGATACACCTTTCTGGTATGTTCTCCTATCATGCAAAAACGTCTGTCATCATAGTTGTAATAGTCATCATCCATACTGCTCACACGAACAAGGCCTTCTATAGTATTTTCAAGCTCTATAAACATACCAAAGTTTGTTATATTAGAAATTATACCATCAAATACTTCTCCCTCATGCTGCTTCATATACTCAACTTTTTTGAGGTCATCTGTTTCACGCTCTGCTTCATCAGCAGCTCGCTCTCTTTCGGAGCACTGTTTTGCTATTTCGTGCAATGAATTTGCCAATAGCTCAAGCTTTTGTTGGTTTAATTCACCTCTTAGATATTGCTTCATTATTCTATGGATAATGAGGTCAGGATATCTCCTTATTGGTGAAGTAAAGTGGCAGTAGTACTTAGCTGCAAGACCAAAGTGGCCAAGGCTTTCATCACTATATCTGGCCTTTTGTAGTGATCTTAGCATTACTGTACTTATTATTCTCTCATGATTTGTACCTTTAATCTTTTCCAAAAGGTCCTGTAATGCCCTTGGATGAATCTTATTAATACCCTTTATGCTGTAACCAAGGCCAAACAAAAACTCATTTAGATTCCTAATTTTTTCTTCATCAGGGTCTTCGTGTACTCTATAAACAAAAGGAGTACCTGTCCAAAAGAAGTGCTCTGCAACAGTTTCATTACAAACAAGCATAAATTCCTCGATAATTTTGTTAGCAATGGTTATTTCATATTTTTTGACTTCAACAGGTTTGCCTTTTTCATCGAGGATAATCTTGCATTCATCAAAATCAAAATCAATTGCCCCACGCTGAAATCTCTTGTTTCTGAGAATTAATGCAAGCTCCTTCATTTTGTAGAAGTCAGGAACCACATGCTTATAGCGTTCCTTGAGCTCCTTATCATCCTCTTCTAATATTTTATATACGTTTGTATACGTCATTCTTTCGTCTATATTTATTACGCTTTCAAATATTTCGTGATTCACTACTCGCCCATTTGAATCAATATCCATAAATACTGAGAAACTAAGTCTATCAACTTGAGGATTTAAACTGCATATCCCATTTGAAAGCTTTCTCGGGAGCATAGGAATTACTCTATCAACCAGATATACGCTAGTGCCTCTGTTTAAGGCTTCTAGATCAAGAGGAGAATTTTCTGTAACATAATTGGTTACATCAGCAATGTGTACTCCCAGCCTATAATTGCCGTTTTCAAGCATCTCAACAGAAACCGCGTCATCGAGATCCTTTGCATCCTCTCCATCTATTGTGACCATGCGCAAGCCTCTCAGATCTCTTCTGCCTTTGGCCATCTCCTCTGTAACAACATCGCTAACCTCATCAGCTTGCTTTATGACTGCTTCTGGAAATTCCTCTGCTAAGTTGTATGTCCGGATAATGGATAGAATATCTGTGCCAGCTTCATCCTTGTCCCCAATTATTTCAACAACTCTACCCTCTGCGTTTCTTCTCTGTTCAGGGTATTTAATTATTTCGACAACAACCTTTTGCCCTTTTTTGGCACCATTGAATTCACTTTTTGAAATAAATATATCCCCAGATATCCTCTTATTGTCAGGAACCACAAAACCAAAGTTCTGACTTTTTTCAAAGGTTCCAACAATAGTTGTATTGGAACGTTTGACTATTTTTACAATCTCACCCTCCATCCTTCTATCGGAGGTGCTTTTTCTATTTACACGTGCAAGTACAATATCATTGTGCATTGCACCATCAAGACTGTCTGCAGGTATAAATACATCATCCAGCATCTCGTCATCTGGAATGACAAATGCAAAGCCTCTTTCATTACCCTGAATACGTCCTCTTACCAAATTCATTCTAGAAGGCACACTATATCTCCCACTATTCGTTTTGAATATCCTGCCTTCTTGCTCTAGTTCTGAAAGTATTTGTGTAAAAAGTGGCATATCATCCTTAGGAACCTCTAGAATGAGTGCAAGCTCCTTTATCACCATAGGTTTATAAGTTTGTTCACTCATAAAGCCTACAATTTTATTTTTCCTTATTTCAAGTTCAGACATAAAATCAGCCAACCTTTCACCAATAATAATAAAACATAGGATTATCCATATATAGCTGTATTTTGTACAGGTTGCAAGAAAAACATGTACTTATAGCCTAATTCAACCTAATCCTTTAAATATACTTAACTAATAAGATTAAGTACTAATGTGCTCCTTCAAATCCCTTAAATACATTTGTTCATAACAAATATGTACTATAGGCCCAGATCATCTGATATTGATTGCATGGCAGCAAGTGATATCTTTATAAAGTCCTCCAGACTTAGTTCAAGTTCTACACATGACCTTATTTGTTCACGATTAGCTCCCTTTGCAAAGGATTTCTCATCCATTTTCTTTAATACAAATTCAGCTGACACATCGGACAATTTTTTGGATGGTAAAATAAGCGCACATGCAGTAACTAGCCCTGATACTGGATCAGCTGCGTAAAGTGCCTTATCAATCTTTCTATTTCTGGGTATACCATGCATTGAATTGTGCGCCCTAACCGCATAAACTACCGACCCATCTATCCCAAGAGTATCTAGTATATCTGCACCAACCTTGCTATGTAACTCAGGAGTCGTTGCAGTCCTCTCATAATCAATATCGTGTAATAGTCCTGCAAGTCCCCATAAATCCTTGTCTCCTCCTAGTTCTTCTGCTAGAGCCACCATTATAGCTTCTACAGCATAAGAGTGCTTAAGCAAGTTCGGACTCTTAAGCCTTATCTGTAATTCCTCTATAGCCTCATTTCTATTCATCTTATCACCCTCCACATAAAACTAGACTTTCTATAAATTATACCATAAAAAAGCTATAAAAAAACCCAAGTGCACGTAACACCTGGGTTTACTTTGAATTTATTACATTGTGTACTCTATCAATAAGTATAGAGCTACTGAAGTAATAAGGAATGCTATTGCAGCAACTGATGTGTACTTTCCTAACAATGCATCAATTGTACGTCCCTTATTCTTTCCAAAGAATGTTTCAGCACCTCCAGCAATTGAGCCAGAAAGTCCTGCCTGCTTACCAGACTGAAGCAATACTATGACAATTATGGACAATGCGAAAATAATGTGTAATATGTTAACGATCCACTTTGCAACTTCCACGATAACACCTCCTAAAATAGACAAGTAAC
>JAEYTP010000019.1 GCA_023433945.1 Bacillota bacterium
ATAGAGAGCGTTATTACAAGAATTCTCTTAATTCCAAACCTATCTGCCGCCCAACCCCAGAACGGCTGTAATATAAGCATTGCTGTTGGTAAAATGGACATAAGTATACCTATTTCATAAGGCTTGATTATGCCACTAAGGTATAGAGAAAAATACGGAAACATTATTGCACCTGCAAAATAATACATAAACATCAGCATGTAAAGTAATTTCTTCATTAGTCACCTCAAAAAATCATATATATTTGCTATTTACATTTGCCTTATTAAGCAATATTATAGAGCAAAAGGCATTATGCTTCTCATTCATTCTTGCTTATTTTTAGTACTAATTTGCTATTACGGAGGTACAACACAATGAGGGACGAGTCTATCCATGAGGTACCATGTGTTCATAGTAAGCTATTTCCTGTAGGTATCTTTTTTAATAGTTTTGAAAACCCCTGCAGTGCATTTCCAACCCACTGGCATGACCATCTAGAGTTTTTATATATTCAGTCCGGAGAAGGAGTCATAGAATGTGATTTTGTACCCTACAAAGTAAAAGCTGGCGACCTGATAGTAGTTAATAGCGGAGAGCTTCATTCTGGCTATACTCTGTCACCAGGGTTTAGTTACTATTGCATAATTGTTGATCCTTCTCTTATTCAGAGTAGCTTTACTGACGTATGCGATATTAAATATATATCTCCAATAACAAATAACCTAATTCAGTTTAATAATAGAATTACAAAAGATACAGCAATACTTGACAGCATCAACAAAATAATAAGCGAGCAGCAGCAACAGACAATTGGTTATGAGCTGTCAATAAAGGCTGAGATATGTAGAGTACTAGTTCTGCTATTAAGAAATGAGGCAAAAGAACTATTAAGCAGTGATGCATATAAGGATAGGCAAAATGAGTTACTTAGGCTTGGATCTGTTTTACAATATATTGAAGAGCATTATTCAGAAAAGATAAATGGCGAACAGCTTGCAAGCATGATTAGCATTAGTTATTACCACTTTTGCAGAATATTCAAGCAAGCAACCAGTAAAACAGTAACAGAATATATAAATAAAGTAAGGATTAAAAACTCCATAGAAATGTTGAATAATACCAACTTGAATATTACAGAAATATCTTTAGCAACGGGCTTTACCGATATTAATTATTTCACAAGACTGTTTAAAAAACATATTGGGATTACTCCGCTAGCGTTTAGGAGCCTGCATAAATAAGGCCCATAGAAAATATCTGTGAGCCTTTTAGTTCTGGTGCTTTAGCAATAGAACTGAATATCTGAAACCATAAAATGCTTCCTCCATTCAGCACATATAAGGAAGAACTGAGCTGCTACTATTTCTAATATTTCATTTAGCTCATTAATAGGTATATGACTAGCATTATTTGCTACAATACAACCACCTCTTGAGGTAATCCATATTTTTGTAGAGTTAGGCGTTGGTTTTCCCTTTGCAATATGCACATGAATAGGTTCGTTATTTTCGTTAGACCAAAAGTATACCTTATACCCCCCAATAGTAAATAGACTAGGCAATCCTTACACCCCCACACGCTGCATACTTATATAACAAGTGAGCATTGCTATGAAGTAATGTGTCAAACAGCTCTATTTCTTGATCTGAAAAACCATCTATTTGCAGCCATGTATAGCTGGGTAGTTGGCAACGAGCCGTGTTAAACCCATCTTCTGTTGGTCTCTCAAAATGAACCTCTATTTTTTGAACCCCATCTTCTTCAAATATATGAGAATGAACAATTTCCGTTTCATCTGAAAGCTTTATATATGGGTACATCATAATTTCAACACCTCCCATGCCACTTAAGAATTAATAATATAATATATTAATTCTAGCATAATGATATAGTATCAACAATGCTAAAAAGATATTCCCCATTAGTATTTATAATCCTTGTCATGGAGGCATCAGGGTAATGACTCCCCCAAAAAAAATAATTTCAAATGTGTCTTCCCGTTTATTTCATGAGCAAAGTAATCGGCATTATTCTTAATATAGCTTCTAACTGTAGAATTGACTTATCTAAAAGAAATGCCTATAATATTTTTACGGACTACAATTTTATTTCAAGTCCATAAAGGAGTAGTACATGCCTAAAATTATAACCGAACATGAGCGTGAGCAGACAAAAAACGCCATTATGAAAAGTACAAAGCAATTTATACAAGCAAAAAAAGGAATTAAGAATATTACGGTAGATGATATTATCAAGTCTGTTGGAGTGGGAAAAAGCTCCTTTTATTCGTGCTTTAATTCTAAAGAAGAGTGCATTTATGAAGTTATTGAAAAATCACAAATTGGTTTATCAAATCATTTTGAAACAATTATGCAGACAAGCCAACCTCGGAAAGAAAAAATAATTAGATTTTTGCGTGATGTTTACCTTGCAGAAGATAGTATTAGTAACTACATTAGCTCTAATGATATGGCAATTCTTTTGCGAAAATTGCCGCCGGAGTATAACGAAAGGGCAGAAAAAATATCTGATAGGATAATGACCAATACGATGAAACTATTAAATCTTAGTATGATACAAACTGAAACAATCACAGTTTTATTGGATTGTATTGACCGTATAGTTACATATATCGCAATTTCTAAACAAGCAAAGGAAGATGCGCTTAATACATTAATTCTATCCATAACAGAATATGTTGATAAAAACAGTGAAGTACAAACTAAATAATAAGGAGATGAACTCATGTTAGAATTAAGATTACTCAATGATAGTGATATCCCATTGATAGAAGTCTGGCTGAATAAGGAGCATGTAAAAAGATGGTATGAAATGCCACATCTTGGAATTACGATTGATGACTGGATATCTGAAATTAAAGAATACAAAGGAGAATTCCAATGGATAACATACCTCATTGTTCTGTGGCAAAACCGTCCGATTGGATTATGCCTGTACTATAAATGTGTGGATAGTAGCG
>JAEYTP010000054.1 GCA_023433945.1 Bacillota bacterium
CTCCAGGACATTTAGCTCGGGCAGAAACACTTTAACTCCATTTACATGGTTTTTATGAATCTCAAAATGCAGATGGGCTAACTTTTTAGCAGACCTTTTATAAAAAACCGGGTTTGCCTCCATCTGTTTCAAAATAGAAGTACCAACAATTTTTTCATATATTATAGCACGTTTCCCCTCATATTCAAGTCTTTGAATAAACTTTGGATATTTAAAAGAACAGTTTTGCAAGGCCTTTGTATTATTAATTTCTTGCTCTATAGCTATATCTGGTTCATAATCGTTAAATATTTTTATTATTGTGCCATCTGTCCAATCAAAAACATCTGCAGTAGCACCACTTCCAATTAGGTCACCTTTTATCATACTATTTACCTCTCGTATTCTAGTCTTATTGATAACTTTTTTCCTTTACTCTCTGAGATAACCTCTCCTAGACATAAAATTTAATCAACCTTTACCTATAAGACATAGATCATAATATTTAACGATACCAATCAAAATCATGTATTTACAAATAATACTACATCTGTCATGTTTTTATGTCAAGTTTCAAGCCTTACCATAAAGTAATGAATATTGCTATAGCCAACCTTCAGAGAAATATCCTTAATCGGTGTGTCAGAATTCTGTAATAAGTTTAGAGCAGTTCCAATACGTAGATTTATTATGTATTGTTTCAATGTCATACCCGTATATGAACAAACTATGTTGGCTTAAATAATCAGGATGGTAATGAAACATCTGAGCAACATTTGTATTGGTTAGATTCTCCATGTAGTTTTCTGAAATATAGCAAATCACTTTATATACATTGCTATGGAGATTTTACATAAAAAAAACAGGGTATGTATTTAAACACACCCTGTCTTATTTTCTATTCCATTAATGCATCTATCAGCCCTGAGTAATAGTTATTGCATTTACAAACCAACCATTGCCTGTGGTTGCACTAGAGGTTCCTCCATGGAACTTCAAATTTAGTTGTCCGTCTGAGACTGTGACGACAAATTTCTTGGTTACAAAATTACCGTCTCCCACCATATCAGGACCGCATCCGTCTATTTTTACAACGTTTTCAGCGTATACTGTTGTTGGTCCTTGAGCTGTTCCCGGATAGTTATCCCCCATAGTCACACTTACTATATAGGTACCATTTGCTAAATCTACTTTAAAATCCTTGTCTGCACTAGAAGTATGGAAGTCCCTCAGCATGTCATCTGGAGCACCTCTATCAATAGCACTTATACTTGATCCGTCAACATAACCATATCCTTGTGAAGTGGAATACAATGTACTTGTTGTTACTTGATTGTAGCCGGGAGTCACAGTTGAAGCCGCCGTTCCAAAATCAAAAGCTTTAACCGGAGCAAGACCGCTATATTTTATAATATTATCTACTAACTGGTTACCCAATGTAAGATACTCTCCTCCGTAATCCTGAGCATATCCAAATACTCTGTTTGGAATAAAAATTTGCTGCCCGTTATGTCTTGTGAATATAAACAATTTTCCACCCATTTTAGCTTTAATGCTCACATCGCTGCATTGTGTTGTATCAATAAAATCAGCCCATCTATCTGCACCATAAGTAAAGCTGGTATTGAGATTCTGTGTAAGTATACTATTAGAATCAATAATTTGAATGTTTGAACTTGTTCCAGCTACATACTTTATGTTTGCATAATCAAACCATTTATTTGATTCCCATGGCGTTACATCGTTATACCCAATACCGGGCAGGTATGCTGCTCTTGCAAAATCCCCGGTAAATACGAATTTAGTATCGGTTGCATTTCTGATGTTATTCCATACTGTACCAGAAAGAGCTGAAGCCGAATAGTTTGCGTTAAACACTATTCCTACCTTACTAGAGACAGTTGAATTGTATGCATAAGTTTTTTCAAGTTTTTTGATATATGGAAGTATTTGCATCGAATATGTCGGCTTATCTCTCCACCAGAAACCCATCAGCTTGTTACCCTTTTCAACAGCTTCCTTGAGTCTAGGCATGATTGCGTCTCTCCAAGCCTCAAAGGTTGAGTAGTTCTCCTGATTGCCATGGGTTTCTGCGAATGTATTCGGCATATTATATGTTTGACAGCCAAAAGTACAATCCTGCAGCCAGAAATCTAAGTTGGATGGGCTTGCCTCACTTTGATGAACGAAAGTAGCAGGATATAACTCTGCGAATACCCCTACCGGTTTGGTCGTATACTGTTTCACTCTTGAAACAGCAGCTTCTGCATATTCTGTAAGCTTTTGCTGACGAAATTTAAACCAGTTGATGGTTTTCATATTTTGAGGAACTCCATCCGTAGTCGGAACAGGAAGGTTTCCACTATATGAATATGCGCTATTGAAGGCATCCCGTGCTAATGTCGAATAACCCGTCGATCTTTCATATGGGTCTGCATCAAAGTTCCCGGCATCAAACAATGATTGACTCAAAAAACCGAAAATTGGACTCAGCGATAATATAGATGCATTACCAGCATAGTGCTGTGCCATTTTCTGGTCGTAATGCAGCATCGTATTCCAATGTGTAGCGTTCCAAAAATCCGGGTATTCATCTGTCGTAGTACCATCACTCCAATAGTCTACAATTCCCAAGCTTGCGTCAAAACGGTGAGCCCATCTTAACATTATTTTCATACCCTTGTTGGTTACATAGGTAATAGCATCATCAACCCTTTGAAGCTCTGCTGAATCAAGTTTACCACCTGCCAAATACTTGGGAGCAACGCTCATCAAGACAGCATCGTATCCATTGCTATATGCAGTGTCAATCATGCTGTAAAATTCCGTTGTGTTTTCACCTGTTTCAATACCTCCCCAAGCATATACTATGATATCCAGTGAGCGCATATAATCCAGCTGGTCCTGAATTGTTGCAGCTTTGACTTCTGCTGGCTGTACTAACACTTGACCGGTAAACATAATAACTGCAAGAATCAAAATAATGCTTACAATTCTGCTTAATTTTTTTAGCATGTTACAGCTCCTCTCTTTTAGTAGAAATTAATCTCATAAAATAACTAATATATTATTCTGCTTCCCTATGTTGTATCCACATAAAGCATCAATCACTTCTTCGTTCTTATCCTAATGTTCAATATATCCTTACACTTTAGAAATATATTAGCTCCCAAATTTCTACTTGTGTTGTTGTATAATACCGAGAATTCATTTGCTCTCAAGAAACTCTGTGGCATATATGAAAACACCCGCTGTCCAACCCATCATTTTTGGCATTTCATACTCATCTGCTACATTGGTTGTACCCTCTACCACATTATATTTCTCCCATAAGTCTCCTGTAGACATGAAGTTTCGAGTAACAGTAGTAACATACTTCTGTGCAATCCTTTTTGCATCTTTAGTAAAGCCGTAATTCATAAGTGCATTTATGACTATAAAGTGGAGAGGCGGCCAGCCATTGGGATAATCCCATTGAAACATAGTTGTTCTTGGTCCTAACTCACAACTGGCTAAACCATAATTGTATTCAAAGCGTTCGAGGTTATCCAAGGTTTTTTCAGCCTGCTCGTATGTTGCAGCCCCCGCCCAAAGCGGATGATAGGAAGCCAGAGAAGCTACGTTTGAGTAATTTCCTTTCACATAGTCATAATCCATGAACAAACCAGCCTCTTCATTCCAACAATAGTGGTTCATGAGTTCGACTCTCTTAGCTGCTAATTCCGTCCATAAGCATTCTTCATCATTTCCAAGAATACTGCTAAAGTAAGCAAAATTCTTTTCGTAAATCAGTAGGTTGCTATTCAAATCTACAGGGATAAAATCAGCACCCCTTCCATTGAATCTAGGTGTAAAATCCCACCCGGTTTCTCCCTCTGATAGAAATTGGCTCCCTGTTGATATTTTCTCCTCTTCGTATGAGGCAGTTAACTTAATCCTATCGTGGACTAGGCTGTAGAATTGTTTCAGTTCCCAATCCGTTGCATTATGAAAATGCCTATTCAGGCCAATATGTGTAATCCTTTGTGTCATCCAAAAATCATACTCTTTTTTTAATGTTCTGTAAGCCTCTTCGAGCCATTCTTGATCCTTCGTAATATCATAGATATCTCTTACCATCATGGAAAGATATGGCGGCTGTGATCTGTTTTTCATATCAACAGTGTTACTGTTTAGTACATTGCCATATGTACTTACTTCATATAGCAAATTATCAGTGTTATTTTTGGCAAGTTCTCCTAAACCCTGTCGTATAAGTCCCAGATTAGTAAAATATGTATCCCAATAAAACAAGGATCTGAAAATACCCTTTGTACAGGGAACTGTGTATGGAAAAGGGAGTTTCAGTAAATATCCATCATCTCCGCTAGCTTTTCGTATACAATTCTTCCAGTTCCCTTTTATATATTCGTTTACTTCGCTTACTATATCTTTACTGATCACGTAAATACCTCTTTAACACTTCAATTTCCACAGTCCCATTAAGCCCCAACCTTACAAATGAATATCCATCCTTCCATGCGTCTTCAGGTGTATCTGAGTAGTCGTGGTCTTCCCAGCCTTTAGCTCCCTTAAAACTGCTGGGACCTACAAAATTAATCTCGCCCCTATAATGATGGTGGGGGCCGAGTAGGTTTCGGTTACTGCTGTATAAGATAATACTTACTTTATTTTCTCCAGGTCGAATATAACTTGACAGTTCAAAGCGGACAGGATCGCATAACACATCACCTATATAATGCTCATTCAGAAATACTTCTCCCAGGGCTGCATAGGGTCTCTTCATTCTAAGAACCCATTGACTTCCAAGTTCATTGTCAGGAACCAAAAAGCTCTGTTCAAGCATTATCCTGCCCCTGTAAAACCAAAGCCCCTTTTCTGTTGCACTCACACCTGCATTTACTTCCAGAGCTCTATTCCGATTAAGTTTGAATTCATTTCCTATGCTATACAGAGTTGAGTTAAACCCTTCAGAGTATCCTCTAGAGCAGTCCACACAGAAATCTCCTGTCAGGTAAATGCTCTCAAGCTCAGTATCATAAAAAAATCGGTTTCTTTCAGTCTCAAAAATGTCCTCATCTATGTATCTGCTGTTCTTGAATCTGGCCTTCATATCTACTGAATTACTGCCTTTACATATGAACTTCTTAATATCAATCTTTTTTAGTCCTTTATCAACCCACCAGCCTGCCTCTTCATATCTTACAGGGTGTCCATTCACCAGAATATCGTATATTTCCGGCTTTTCCACAACCAGAAACAGTTCTGTTATTTCCTTTTCACTACAAGCCAGTTGAAAATTGTACTTAAGATTTACCGTCAGATCCTTCCCATATTCTAAAAGCTTCTCCTGAACTTTAATTACCGGAAGTTGCTCACTCCAGTTGCCCCCCTCTACTGAAAAGCTGCAATAATCCAAGGTTATAGCATTAGGATCCATACGTATTAAATTCCAACTGTCACCTAAATATATGGACCGCTCTCTGGACAATTCCTGCTGTCTTTGATTATATCTAGTTCCAGGAATGCCTTTTTTGGCAATCAATACACAGGATTGTGTCGGTGCCAATTCTTTCTTAACAATGGTCTTTTCTGCGAAGCAACGGCTTTCCAAAAGAAGTTCTTCTTGCTGCAACACATCAAACTCACTGACTGTTTTGTCTCCATCCAATATAATATCTGCCCAAACTTTTTCCGTATTGTTAGAATTGAACAGATAAAAAAGATCGTAAGCATCCGTTCTCTGATGCCGGTAAAGAACCTGCGGTAAGCTTTGTCCCTGCTCATTTACAATTCTTATTTGCCTTTTATAATCCATAGAATTTAGGGCATTGTCCAAATATTTCTTTTTGCTGCTAATCTTACTTGCATTTTTACATGCCAGAAGTTCAGCTATTTCCTGTGTGCCAACACCCTCTATCATATAAGGCACAGGAGATATGAATAGCAACCTTCCTCCATTTTGGGCATAGTTTTTAAGCATTTCAAAAGTAGTTCTTTCCATGGACACAGAAGGTGGAATTATAACAAGGCTGTATTCTGCCTGACCTATACTAATTTTTGAGTTTCTCACTCTTCCGTGTTCTGCCATTACCAGTTCATCACCAAACTGATAGTCCACATGCAGTTCGTTTAGGTATTCACTTATTCTTCTAAACTCATTGCTAAGCTGCTCAAGCAAATCCGTGTCTGTCCCCTGTCCATGATAGGCACACCACGCACTGCTGATAGGGTGAAGTACTAGAACATCTGCAACATTTTTTCCTATGTTAATATTTTCAAGAAGCCTGTTTATATAGTCATTGAACTTATGATACTTCTCCCACCAGGACAACTGATAGGAGAAAGCAGGCGGATAGTCTCTCTTTCTGCACCCCTCCAGTGAATAGGCTGCAATGTGTTGGCAGGAAAGATTTATACCCTGAACAAACTGCCATTCAGCCAGCCACTTCAGGTCCTGAAAGGAAGTATCCCAGCCCGAGCACCCAAACATCTCTGAAATCACTCTTTTGTCCGGAAACTGCTGTGCTATACTTGTCACTTGTTTCACCAGCACAGGCGAAGTAATTTTTCTTCCCAGATGATCTATGCCGGGAAGTTGCATATATAAGTAATGTGGCATTACACCTGCATTTGAAGCCATCTGCATACACAATCCGTTTTCATTCGATATATGCCCTGTTAAGTTTATGTTGTGTTCTTCACACCATTGGCCTATCTGCCTGGAGTATGCATTAACAAACATTTCGACTACCGTTTTCCAGTAATCATGGACAAGCGCTGTATCTCTTCCGTAAAACAAATATGGTAATTTCTCCACGATATCATAGCCTCTTAACCTACGAAAAGCCTCAGCAAAATCAACAGACCATGGTAGCTGTCCATATGCAAATTGGGGTTCGTCTGTAAATATTCCTATAATAGTATTTCCAAACTCTTCCTTAAAATGCTTGTAATAGACCTCATGTGTGCTATTCAGAAACTCTTTTACAGCACTAGCATACAGTAAATCAGAATAATACTTGTTCGTACTGAAGTATATGTGTATTACCCTTTCCTGCTCCACCTCAGAACCTTCTGTATTATTGATATTATAGATTTGTTCCATACTGTTGTCTTCTTTTTTTCTATATAATCCGACTGTATTACTGAAGTCAGCTATTTCCCTAAGAATTATTTCTTCCTTGCATAGCCATTTTTGTTGATAGTCAACTCCTAAAGCCGGAATAACCCCCCCCGCAAAACCGCTTGGCCACCCGTCCTCATCATAAAGCCACACTTTCAAGCCAATTTCCTTTGCCTCTTCAACTGCCGCTCTCACGCATCCTATCCATTCTTCACTCATATAGGAAGTTTTTAAGCCGCCTCTTGCATGTATGAAAAAGCCTCCCATTCCCTGGGCTTTGAATCCATTAATTTGCTCCCTTATTTCTTTCTGGTCCAGTTTGTTATTCCAGGACCAGAAAGGGAGAGGTTTGAAATTATTATCACAGTGCTTTGTCGTATACATCTATACACCTTCTCCAATACTTGATTTTTACCCCTTGACTGCTCCTGAAGCAACTCCACTTATAAAGTACTTGGAGCCAAAAACAAATACAGTCAATATAGGTAATGTCGCAATAACCAACCCAGCCGTAAGTACTCCATAGTCCGTGGTGAATTGTGACTGGAAACTCATAAGTCCCAGCATAAGAGTCTTCTTTGTTACATCTTGAATTAGCACAAGAGCCCAAAAAAATTCACTCCAGACTGCCTGAAACAGTAGAACTGCTACGCATGCTATGGATGGCAGTACCAATGGAAGAAAAATATTGGTCATGGTCTTGAATATTCCGGCTCCATCTATCATTGCAGAGTCTTCAAGCTCTTTGGGAACTGAATCAAACGCTCCAGCCATAATATATGTTCCCATAGCAAAGGAAGTGGCTACATAAATAAGTATTAATCCTTCACGAGTGTTATAAAGCCCAAGGTTTTTAATTGTCAAGAAATTTGGTATGGTGGTCATTTCAGAGGAAATAAAAAGCATGGAAATTATAATTGTAAATATAATTTTATACCCTGGTGGTTTTAAAAATGCTACTGAATAAGCTGCTAGTAATATTACGAACATACATAATATCACTGATATCCCGGTTATATATACACTATTCAGAAAGAATTCTGAAGCATGTCCCTTTATCCATGCATTTACGTAATTTTCAGGTTGAAATGAATTTATCCAAAGGGGATTTGCCAGAACATCTCTCTGAGATTTAAACGAAAGCATAATTGTATAAACTAAAGGATAGAGTACGGTTACAGTAAAGATAATAATTAATGTTCTACGTATAAGATTAAATGTCCTCATGTTCAATCTCCCCTCCTAACTGATAAGAATTTCCTGCTCAACAAGGTAATAATCAAAATAAACAAAAACATTATAAGGCTCATTACAAGGGCTTTACTGAAGTACCATGATTGAAAGGCTGTGTTGTATATAACTATTCCGGCAGCCATAGTTGCATCGCCCGGTCCCCCTTGAGTAGTTATATAGAACATGTCAAACGCTCTCATAGAGCCTGCAAAGGATATAACTGCATTTATTTCTGTAGTCGTAATAGTCAGGGGAATAAATATCTTTTTTAGGACTTGGAATTTTGTAGCCCCATCGATTTCAGCGGCCTCAAGAAGTTCTTTAGGTACTGCCTGGAGGGCTATCAGATATAACATCATTGTAAAACCTGCATATCTCCAAGTATTTGCTACTACCACAGCTCCCAGAGCCGTACTGTAATCTCCTATCCATGCACGCTGAAGGCTATCAAGACCAATCATCCTTAGAAATGAGTTTATGAGTCCCATATCCGGACTGTACATGAACATCCATAACAGACCTACTGCAGTAGCAGGCATAATTACAGGCATATATAATAGTACTTTTAAAATACTCTGCAGTCTTTGTGCAGAATAATAGATGGCGTATGCCATGAGAAAACCAATGATTACCTGAAGTACAAGGGTATATATCGCAAATCTGAACGAAACCCACATACCGTGCCAGAATTCAGGTGAATCAGTAAAAACGTCTATGTAATTTCTTAAACCTATGAATTTAAACGTGTTTGAAAAGCCGCTCCAGTTAGTAAAACTTCTTATAAAACTGACTGCCATGGGACTTATAAGAAATGCCACAATTAAGATGGTTACTGGAGCTAAGAAAATATATCCTGCTATTTTCTTTTTTGTGTTATAGCTTATGTTCATATGCTTGTTCTCCTTGAGAAACTCGAGAAGCACAGAACTTTAATAAATATGTTACTGTGCTTCCCATCATTTATCTTGTTCTAGATATTAGTGATTCTGCTGCTATTCCTTGGATTTATCGTAAGTTTCAAATTCTTTCTTGAACACTTCACAATATTTGTCCACAGCTTCTTCTGCTGTAACATCATTTTTAAAGAAGTATTCTGACATGGCTATCCATCTGTTATCATCATTTTTTGTATAGTCAGGACTTGGGGAATCAGGCTGGAAGTTTTCAAACACCTTCATGATCTGTGTCTGTACCGGATCTTTAGTTTGTAAGCCTTTTACAACTCCTGAGCAACCTGTCTCTTCCACCCACATTGATTGAACTTCGTTTGAGGTAAGATGTTTCAAAAGTTCTACTGATTCCTTAGGGTTCTCTGTTGACGCAGCTACAAAAAATCCATCAAAGCTTCCGCCTACAAGAGGTACATTTCCCAATTCCTTATATGATGGTAATGCTGCAGCACCAAGTTTGAAGCTAACTGTCTGCTTTATGGAATTATACTCATTGTTATTTGCAAATATGGCAGCAACCTTGCCAGAGACAAACGCAGCCTGCATTTCCTCTCTTGTCATGGAGATACTGTTTTTCATGATATAACCTTTATCCGAGTATTCCTTTGTCAACTCATATGACCTTATATATGTCTGTTTGAATGTATCGTTGATTAGTCTGTATTTTTTCCATTGGTCATCGGTATTCATTTTGTGTTTAAGAATTTGCTCACCTTGTGCAAGGGTATTAATGAAGGTAGCAAATGCGTAGCCCTGAGGTTTACCTGCCAGTCCTAAAAGTGATGCACCTTGTTCCTTTAACTTCTCAGCTGCTGCCGGAATATCCTCAACATATTGTGGGAAAGCCACACCTGCTTTGTCCATCAAATCCTGATTATAGAATAGCGTATAACAGGTGCCTTTGAAAGGAATGGCGTAGAGCTTTCCGTCTACAGTTCCTGGAACAAGTTCATTTTCATTAAGGAAAGTACCCTTCCAGTCATCAGTCATATAAGAGCTAAGATCCAAAGCTTGATTATTTGCTGAAAACATATTTACTGAATGTGGCCACATAAATGACACATCAGGTTGATCGTTGCTCGCGATCCTGGTTTGAAGCACTTTAATTACCTGATCCCATGGTGTAACATCTACTTGCACTTTTACATTTGGGTTCTTATCTTCAAAAGATTTTATACTCTTGGTCATTGTAGCCTCGTATTCGGGCCAGATATACAGGAATTTGAGTTCTACAGGCTCAGCTTTTGTTTCTTCTTTTGTTACCTCAGCATTTGCCGTCTCTTGAGCTGTTGTACCCGCAATGGTGCTTGTAGCAGTATCGGTGTTGCTTCCGCACCCAGCCAGGGAAACTACAAATACTAGGGCTAACGCCAGTGAAAGAATAGTTTTTAACACTCTTGTCTTAAACATTTTAAATCCTCCCATAAATTGTTTTTATGATTTAATGATAATAACGGAGGAGCTTTTTTTATATGAGATAGAATTACGATATGGTTTGTTTTTTTATTATGATTGGTAATCACCCGGAAGGACTCCCGTATGTTTTTTAAAGACCTGGCTGAAATAACGCGCATCACTATAGCCTACCTGTTGAGCCACTTCATAGGTCTTATACCTGAGGCTTTTCAACAGTTCTTTCGCCTTGTTTATACGAATTTCCGTAAGCTTGTCTAAAAAAGTAGAACCCGTTTCCACCTTGAATAGAAAGCTCAAATGATTTGGTGTAATGAATACACGCTCTGCAACAGAAGAAAGTGTGGCGGTTTGGTATTCCTTCTCCATATACATTATAGCGGCATTTATTATTCTTTTTCCAGTTGCCTCATCCTCAGACCATATGTAACTTGCCATGTCTTCAACAAATTCCTTAACATAAGTTTTTACATCTGACAAAGTTCCTTGTGAAGTAACTTCATCAGGAATACTTCTATCTCCAGCTCCATGTATTGTTTCAATCCCCTTAGATTCCACTACCCTTTTTTCAAGATTAACAAGCAGCCTTACTACAGCATCTAAAACAATTCTTGGTTCGAGAGCACCGTTTTCATTCATATCTGAAAAAAACTTGTCAACAGACCTTTCCAGGTCTGTTTTACTCTTATCCAGAAGAGCTCTGAATATATAGTATTCAGCTTTTGAAGAAGTATTGTACACTCTTGAAAATGCCATGTTGTCATTATAGTAGATAATTCTGCCTTTTCCCATGTGGAACTTATGCTTAAGAGCTATATATGCCTGGGAAAATGAGACTCTTATTACTTCCAGGGTTGTGGATTTTTTCCCTACACCTATTGTAATAGCAAATGGAAGTTCCTTTGCAGCTTCAATGAATACCTTATCTATTACAAACCTGTTCTTCCATGAAAACAGCAGTCCAAGTGCTGAGTCCCTTACTTGAAAAATAATGCCGAAGGGCTTTGCTTTATTCTGTAAATAAGTCCTGTATTCGTTTTTATATTCCACCCTCAGGATATCCATTTCTATCAATGCTACCGCCGGGCTTTCAAAATTCATATCAACCCCCATTAATTCCAGCTTTTTAATCGCATCTCTTGAATTCTCTTCATTAATAATCCTAAGAAGTAATTCATCTATGGCCGCTGATTCTCCCATCTCGGCCTTAAAAGCCATGACAATTTCCCTGGCCTTTTTTTCATTTTCCTCGCTAATTTTATTTTTTATAGCTTTTAGGATTTCAATAAAATCCGGCCTATATACAGGTTTTAATATATACTCCAGTACCCCTTCCTTAATCGCTCTTCTGGCATATTCAAAGTCTGAATATCCACTTAATAGTATAACCTTTGTATCTGGGTAGGTTTCTCTAATTATCTTGCTCACTTCGAGTCCATCCATCCCCTGCATTTTAATATCAAGTACCACAAGACCTGGTTTCAGAGAACTAATTACTTCAAGCCCAGTTTTTCCGTTGTTTGCCTCTCCTATAACAGTAAAGCCTATGGACTTCCATGGGATAGTCTCTTTCAAACCCTTTCGGATAACTTCATCATCATCAATTAGAACAACACTTATTGGTTTCATTAGTAGTCCTCCCTGACATCTGTTGGTATTGTAATTATTACAGTTGTACCTATCCCCAGTTGGCTTTCTACTCTAAATATTCCTTTCCCCTCATAACAAAGTTCGATTCTCTGTGCAATATTCCATAGGGCATATCCTGATTTTTTACTGTTCTGAGGCTTTTCCAGACAATTTAAAAGCGTTTCTTCATTCATGCCAACGCCATTATCACTTACCTTAAAGACCATATAACCTTTTTCGCCCATACCGGTAATAATAATCTTACAATTTTTATTAATCTTTTCAAAAGCGTGATACATACTGTTTTCAACAATAGGTTGAAAAAGAAACTTGATAACAGGGCAGTCCAATATACTTTGGTCCACATCTATTGTTATTTCCAGCATATTATTATATCTTTGCTGCTGTATCCTCATATAGTTTTGCAGATTATCCATTTCATTTCTTACTGTAGTCATAGTAGACTCTGCATCAAGGCTAAACCTTAGAATTTTTGACAAAGTTGTCACCGTATAAGCAATATTATCCGCGTATATAGAATTGGCCATCCAATTAACTGTGTCTAAAGTGTTATACAGAAAATGGGGGTTAACTTGTGCTTGTAGTGCAAGAAATTGTGCCTCGGCTTTCTCAATATTAGCCTTCCTCTCACTTTCTATCAGAGACCTTATGTGCTTCAGCATTTTGTTAAAACCCTTTGCCAGGTCTCCAACTTCGTCCCCTGCTTCGGTATCTATTCTTACATTAAAATCTCCATTCCCCACTTCTTTCATTTTCTCCTGCATTTGCTTGATAGGTCGCGATATGGTTAGAGAAAGTGCCGCGGATACAAATATGGCAGCTATAATACAGCCCAGCATAATGCAAACTATTATAGTCAGCATTCTATATGTACTTTGCATCAGATATGAATATGGAACTGCATATACAAGAAACCAATCACTGTTTTCTATCCTGCAGGCAGTAAGCTGCATAAGGCTTTTATCAACCTCTGTACGAACTGTTTCACTTTCATTCCCATGTAATCCTTGAAAATAATCAAGGACACCCTTATCTATGTAACTTCCGATGGTGGACTTATCCTTTGCCGAAATTATCCTTCCATTCGAATCAACAATCTGCAGAAAACCCTTTTCCGGTATTTCGCTAAAGTAAATATTGTCCAGCTCGTCCTCATATATTGTAATAGTCAACACGCCCTGTACAATATTGAATCCTCTTTTTACTACTCTAGAAGAAAGCGAGATTACTGGCCTTTTCATTGTCCTCTTGAACAAATCTGTGCCCCCGTCCCACAAAATTTCCCCTGAACTATTTATAAGACTGCTATATTTAGCATTTAGTTTATAATTATCTACAGGAAGTTCAACACCTGCTGAAAAAGGCTGATTAATTTGTTCAGGGAAAAAAGAAATACTTGATATGTACCTATTGTTGTTTATATGGGATGATAAATAGCCTTCTATTCTGTTTCTCTGGTTAATTAGGGTTATAAACTGGCTGGGCTCGTTTTCATCCAGTTTCAACATCTCGGAATAGTCCTCCTGAATTTCGCTCGAAAAGGAGATATCAGTAATTTTTTGATTATATTTACTCACAAAGTTATTAATATTTACAGCAAGCTGGTTTGTAATATTTTTAGAGTACCTGATGTTTTCATCCTGTACATTGTTATATGAAATATAAAAAGCTATTGTTCCGACAATAATCAATGGGACTGTTGCAAGAATCATAAAAAAGAAAATAAGCCTATGACGGATTTTCCATGTTCTTAAATTAATGAAATCAAACATTTCCCTGTCCCCCTGTTTCACTGCGCTATTATAAATACCCTAATGCAGAAAATACCATATATATTATATATTGCCTAGTTTACTTAACGCAATATTATATGCATTATTTCTAGCATCATATTTAATGGTAATTACTGCTACACTTATTGAACATGAGACAAATTTACTAAATGGTTGGTTTTTTTATTAATAATGTAAACCAGACAATGTTATAAATAAAAAATACAACCCACAAAATCAGTTTCGTTAACTTAGGCTACGAGCCCTATAATTCAACATTTTCCGATTATGAGAGTTGTATTCTATCATATTATTTTATATTCTTATTTACCAAAATATCTATCCAATAGACCCTTGAAGCCAGCGCCATGTCTTGCTTCGTCACGAGTGTTGTCCTATTTATAAGGGTTACAAGTTTCTAAATTTGAAATACACAGTATTTTACACAACAACAATACTCTGTTTTTCGCTCAAATTCCGGCAGTATAGGCAATACAGTTACTCTAGACTGTTGAAGTTTAGCAACGTCCTCAGCGGAACCGACCACAGACTTTAAATACTGTTGCTCTTTCTAACTTGTGAAAAGTTTGCCATAACCTTCATCTGATGAGCTTTTGTGCATAAAACAATTCATAATCATTCTATACATATCTTTTATTTTCCAGAAGATTTATAATTGTTAACATACTCTATCGAGTAAATAGATACTATTCGGAGGTAGGCAATGAAAACATATCACCGTAATTATATTTATGAAAGTAAAGACTTCGAAAATTTATGTAAATTCATTGTTCAGGATAACTCATTTAAGAAGGAATTTTTTGTTTGGCATATTGGACGTATTGTTGATTGGAAATATAATCTTTCAAATTTTAAAAGGCACTTTCCTAATAATTTCAATCAAGCTGCACATTTATGGTTTGATTATTTCCATAACCTTATTGGGTTTGTAATTTCAGAAGAGTTTGATAATGAATTTACAATATTTCTAAAAAATCAATATTCATATTTATATCCAGAATTGCTAAA